>JAAFJL010000162.1 GCA_013298865.1 Cytophagales bacterium
ATTATCAGACTGCCACATCGTTCCGTAAGAATCAACGGCAACTTCGTAATTATTTCTAAAATCATCTCCTAAACATTCCACCTCAGAACCATCCATATTGCAACGGAAAACCATTCCTTCTTGGTAATTTTTTTCAGAAATTTCTTTGCCAAATTGGTCTTTTACCACATTTCCTGCGGCATCTTTCAAGATTTCTCCTGCATTGCCAAAATTGAAATACAATTTTCCGTCTGGTCCAAAAACGAAGGCGTGCATTCCGTGGTCATGCTGTTCGCCTTTCATGCCTTGGAAAAGAATCTCTTTTTTATCAGCTTTATCGTCCCCGTTGGTATCGGTAAATTTCCATACGTACGGACTTTGCGACACGATGACTACATTTCCCAAAACCGAAATTCCCAAAGGAGCATTGATTTCAGGTCCTTGGTAGAATATTTTGCTTTCGTCCGCTTTACCATCACCGTCTTTATCTTCCAAAATCACGATTCTGTCGCCCTCTTTTTTCTCAGGATTTCCCGTAATGGCAGGGCGATAATTGTAGGCTTCCAAAACCCACACACGCCCACGAGCATCGACTTCAATATCTGTCGGATTCATGAGCATAGGCTCAGTAGCAAAGGTTTTTGCTTCCAAACCATCGGCTACTTTTATGCCCACGAGAGCATTTTCAGGCAAGCGTTTTTGGGCTTCTGTCATTACGGAATCAACGTAACGATTAATGAATTGGGAAGTCGAGGAATTTTTGTAACCCGTTGTCAGTAATGCACCCCCAAGCACTACAACTGGAATTACGAGGATAGATTTTAGCGAAAATTTCATACTTAATCGAATGATTTTAGGAAAGCTCACAGGAAAACACCTGTCCGAATTTTGATACAACTATGTGTTTATCAATAAGTTCTAAAAATAAAAAAAATCCCCGATAGAATTGTACTTTTCTGTCGGGGATTTGGGGGGAAATATAAATTCTTAATTAAAGTACCAAAGTAGAATTAGTTTATTCATCAAAAAAAAACAATCTCTACAACTCCACTACCAGTCTCACTATTTGCTTTTTCGTGATATTATTGCTGATTTTTGGCATCCAAACTGGTCCTTCTTTAATAAGTCTTATTGCTTCTTCGTCTTGTGTTTTTCCTGCACTCTTGATAATTTTAAAGTTAGAGAGTGTCCCATCTTTATTTACTCTAAAATCAAGTGTTACTGATTTAACCATCAGTGAATCAGACGATTGTGTATTTTTCTTTTTATTCTTTTTCAAATAAGCCTGATAATTATCTGGACTAACAGACGGCTGTGCGGGGTGATTATTTGGATTGTATTTCCAAGTTTTATTGTTCTTCAAATCAATAATTGCCAGTTCCGTTTTGGGTTCCATCATAAGGCTGAATTGACTATCATCTCCCACTGAAAACTTCAAAGATTCAAACTCTTGCCGATTCAACATTAGTTCTTTTCCTGCTGCTGATTTCTCAACCTCGAATCGCCCTGTATTATCAGTTTTGCCAATTTCTTTTTGGTCGGCAAAAATTGAAACTCCAGCAATTGGTTCTTTATTATCGGCATCTATTACCACACCAGAAATCTTACTGGACATTGTTTTCGCATCATAACCCGTTGGGGCTGCACTCCTTTTCGCCTTAGCAACGGGTGAAGCATTACTGTAACTTCCAGCCGCAGGAGTAGCATTTGTGGCTACATCTGTGGAAGACCTTGTTCTGTTTTCTTCGTCCTCTGGTTTACTCGTTGTTTTCGCTTGGGCAACCACAGGTGCAGAGGTTGGGGCAGGCATCGCTTTTTCTTCTACTTTACTTTCCTTCTTTGGGGCAGCAACTACAACTTCTTCCAAAGCAGGTTCTGCTGGTGGTTTTTCTTCATCATTTTTCGCAATAACTTCCGAGGTAACTACGGCATCTGCAATTGGTTGTGGTTTTTGCACTTTCTTTTCTGCCACTGCAACTTCTTCTCTTTTTCTTGATAAAACTGGAGCGTCAGATTCAATTTTAGCTAATTCTTCTGGTTCAGCTTTTTCTGCTAAAATAGGGGCTTCTACACTTGTTGCTGCGGTTTGTATTGTTGTTTTATTCTCGGTTGAATTATTCCAAAAATATGCTCCAAAACCAATCACCAATGCCACTGATGCTGCCAAACTGAGGGTTTTCCAATTTGTCCAAAGTGGTAAAACCTTTGATTTTTCTTCTTGTTGAATTCTATTTTGAAGGCGATTTTGGAGGTCTAATTTTACTTTGGGTAAATCAGTTTTTATTTTTCGTAATTCCTCGAAGCCCTCCACAGCGTCGTTGTTGAAGGTATTTTCGAGCATAGCTTTCTCGACCTCATGCGTTTCTGTACGTGAGAGTTCCCCCGAAAGATATTGCTGTATCCTGTCGGTACTGAGAATGACTATGTTCTTTTTTTGTTTCATTGATACACAATGAGTGATTGATAGAATGAGTGAATGGTTTTGCCTACGCCACTACCAAATTTTCAAATTAAATTATTTTTAAATTGAAGCACTTTCCATGCAAATTTTCAAATTCCGTTTGCCGTTTTGGAGGTAGCTTTTTACTTTATTCATCTCAAAACCAGTAATTTGCACTACTTCTTGATACGTATTTTCTTTCAGGAAAAACAAATCAATTGATAGTTTTTGTTCTGCCGAAAGGGTTTCTAAACACTTTTCTAATTGAGTCAGGTTTTCTTCTAAATCCAAAGGTTCATTATCAAGATGCGAGTCTTTTGGAAATTCCATAAAATTGAAAGAATTTTGTTCGTCTTGGTCGTCGTCTTGGGATTCATTTTCAGCAACTTCTACCATTATTTTTTTCTTCCGCAATTCCATCAAACAAAAATTTCTGGTCAAAGTACCTAACCAAGCCTGAAAATTTTCCACTTCATGTCGTTTTAAATCCGAAATAAGTTTCTCGAAAATCTGCATTGTGGCATCTTTTGCATCTTCTTCATCTTTAAAATATTTGAAACAAACGGCAAAAACCTTTTCCATCTGTGGCTCGTATAACTGCCCCAGCAAAGCCAAATCGCCCGTTTTGCGATATTCCGCTAACAGTTCGGCTTCCGAAAATGGTTTATGTCGTTTCTTGAAAAACATGGGCAGAGTTTGTAACGGAGTTGTGAATTAAGTTTATGAGTAAAAAGTTTAAGGTCAAAAAATATCTCACTTTCCCCTTTTTACTTTCGACTTTACACAACTACTTTTAACAAAAATAAAAAACTTTTATGGAATTCTTATGAAGTCTGCATCTATTAAGAAAAAGCAATTAAACATTCAAAAATATGAAAACAAGAATTCTAATCATCGTGGCTTCGCTTGCTATTTTAGTGGGTGTCATTGCCAATGCCCAAGACAGAATCGTTACGGGAACAGTTACTGCCAATAGTGACGGCTCGCCAATTTCTGGGGCGACAATTTCTCTGAAAGGTGCAAACCGAGGTACAACTACCGACAAGGACGGAAAGTACGCCATCAAAATTTCTTCTGAAAAAGATGTCTTGGTTTTTTCTTCGGTGGGCTTTGTATCTCAGGAAGTAAAAGTGAAAAGTAAAAGTGTAATTAATGTGAAATTAGCGGATACGATGCAACACCTTGATGAAGTTGTGGTTTCAGGATATTCTACTACTAAAAAGAAACACCTAACTGGTTCAACTATTACCATAAAACCAGAAGAAAAATCAAGAGCTGCTTACAACATAAATCCTAACCTTGCTCAACCTGCTGGAATGCCTGCTCCACGGATGTCTTATGATGCACAACCTGCTGATAAAGAGACAAATAGCGAAGAATACAAATCTGAAAAGGAGGTTGGCTTCAAGGCTACTAATAAAGACCCACAAACTACTTTTTCGATTGATGTGGACAGAGCAGCCTACGCCAACGTGAGAAGATTTTTGTTCAATAACGGACAAATGCCTCCAAAAGAAGCTGTAAGAATTGAAGAAATGATTAATTATTTCGACTATAATTATGCTCAACCAATGGGCAAAGACCCCATCGCTATCCATACAGAAATGACGGATTCGCCTTGGAATAAAGGGTTGAAATTACTTCATATCGGGCTACAAGCTAAGACGATTCCTACGGACAATTTGCCTGCGTCTAATTTGGTTTTTTTGATTGATGTTTCGGGGTCAATGAATGAGCAGAACAAATTGCCTTTATTGAAAGCCGCCTTCAAATTATTGGTTGACCAATTGCGTGAACAAGACAAAGTTGCCATTGTGGTGTATGCGGGGGCGGCTGGTTTGGTGCTTCCGCCAACTTCTGGGAAAGACAAATCTAAAATCAAAGATGCTCTTGATAATCTTTCGGCTGGTGGTTCTACTGCGGGCGGTGCTGGTGTGCAATTGGCGTATAAAACAGCAGCAGAAAATTTAGTAAAAAATGGTAATAATCGTGTCATACTCGCAACAGACGGCGATTTTAATGTGGGCGTTTCGAGTTCAGATGAGTTAGAAAAACTGATTGAAACAAAGCGTAAAAGTGGCGTTTTCTTGTCAGTTTTGGGTTTTGGAATGGGTAATTACAAGGATGCAAAAATGGAAGTCCTTGCCGACAAAGGCAACGGAAACTATGCCTACATTGATAATTTGATGGAGGCAGAAAAGATTTTTGTGGAGGAATTTGGCGGAACACTTTTCACAGTAGCAAAGGATGTGAAATTGCAATTGGAATTCAATCCAAAATATGTTGCCGCTTATCGTTTGATTGGTTATGAAAACCGTGCTTTGGCAAATGAGGACTTTAAAAATGATGCAAAAGATGCAGGTGAAATGGGTTCTGGACATACCGTAACTGCCATTTATGAAATCGTTCCTGCGGGAACGGAAAGTGCTTATTTGGCAGATAAACTCAAATATCAGACTTTTCTACAAACGTCCGCCAGTAATTCTGATGAAGTTTGTACCGTGAAAATTCGCTATAAATTACCCGATAAAGAGGTGAGTATTCCGATGGAGATTTCGGTAAAAGACAAGCATACAAAATTAGCAGAGACTTCTGAAAATATGCGTTTTGCGATGGCTGTTGCCGAGTTTGGCTTATTAATCAGAGATTCAAATTTCAGGGGAACTGCCAATTATGACCATATTTTGGAATTAGCAAAAAACGCCAAAGGCAAAGACGAAGAAGGCTACCGAGCAGAGTTTTTGAAATTGGTGAAAACAGCAAAAATGTTGGATAAACAATAGGTTTTTTGTTGTTCGATTTTTGTTGTTCGATTCTCGTTGTTCGTTGCTCGATTTTCGGACTCCAAACATCGAGTAACGACCAACGAGTAACGAAAACCGAACAACGAACAACAAACAACGAAAAATATGAAACTACTTTTCCTCTTCCTATTTTCTCAAATTGCTCTTGCCCAAACACGGGGAATTGTGCTTGATGAAAACAACGAACCCATGGTTGGAACAGCCGTTCAAATCAAAAATACTACTCGTGGTGTACTCACAAATGCAAAAGGGGAGTTCACGATTAATGCCCAAGAAAATGATATACTTATCTTTAAATATTTGGGCTATCATACTGAATATCAGGAAGTTTCATCTAAAAAAATAAGCATAAAACTCAAGCCAGAAAGAACACAGTTGGATGAAGTGAAGGTTATTGGGTATAGGAGAAGCCGTAATTGCTCTATGCGTTGCATCTGTTCAACAATCAAATCTGGAAGTGCCTTTGCAGTCCAATTAGTAGCCTACCCTAATCCTACGAGAGAATCGGTTTCTCTTACTTTCAAACTAAATAATGTACAATATTTTGGAAAAACTCAACCAGAAAAAGATGACGATGATATAGAAGAGTTTGAATTTGAAGAACAAGAATCTTTAGACGAAAGTGAGAAGATTTGGAAAGAACAGAATTTTTCTCAAAAACTACATCAGGACTACGCAGACATTGTTTTCAGCAAAACTGAATCCGTTTATTTAGTCAATTTAATGGGGCAAAATTTCTACCCAAAATATAGCATTGATGATAATTTTCACATTAAAATAGACCTACAATCTATGCCTGCTGGGATGTACATTGCAGTCGTGAAATTGCCCTATTTTTATCAGCCCTTGAGCGAGAAAATTTTTATTTTGAATAGGTAGAGACGTTTCATGAAACGTCTTCGGATAAATCATTCGTCTGAAAACATTTTTTCCTACAAATTATTCATCCGAAGACGTTTTTTTACAACAAATTAATCGTCCGAAGACGTTTCATGAAACGTCTCTACTTTCTACTGCTTATTAGAATCTACCAAAATTCTTTTCTCACGATTTGCCAATTCCCATGCCAAAGAAAATACCAATCTGGCACGTTTTTCCATTTTCGGGAATTCTATTTTGTCAATATCATCAGTTGGTTGGTGGTAATCTTTATGAACCCCATTGAAGAAAAATGCCACAGGAATCTTGTTTTTAGCAAAATTATAATGGTCAGACCGATAGTAAAAACGGTTCGGGTCATTAGGGTCATTGAATTTAAAATCTAAATCCAACTGCACCGTTTTCTGATTAGCTTCCCCCAAAATCGTATGCAATTCAGACGAAAGTTTGTCAGACCCAATCACATACACATAGTCGGGTTTGCCCTCGTGGTCTGGGTCAGTTCTGCCGACCATGTCAATATTTAAGTCACAAACTGTTTTATTCAAGGCAAAAATTGGGTGATTTACATAATATTCAGAACCCAAAAGTCCCTTTTCTTCACCCGTTACCGTCATGAACAAAATACTTCTGCGGGGTTTAATTCCCTCAGTGGCAGCCTTCCCGAAAGCCTCCGCCATTTCTAAAACTGATACCGTACCAGAGCCATCATCGTCCGCACCATTATAGACTTTTCCGTCCATCATACCCACATGGTCGTAGTGCGAAGTCACAATTACGATTTCGTCTTTTTTATCCGTTCCTTCCAAAAAACCCAACACGTTAAAAGTATTCAATCCTTCAATTTTACGCTCAATTTTTACATCAATTTGCTGACTAACTAACTGACCAGCAACACTTTTACGATTCACCAAAACATTTTGTTTCAATGTCATCAATTCAGTTTCAGTCGTAATTTTGAACAATTCCATCGCCATAGAAACGGGAATATTCAACACCGCAAAGTCCGTTCCTTGTGGTTCAGCTTGGTCTCTGAAACCCATTCTGGCATTGCCAAATCTCCGAATCATGGTCGAAACACGTTTCTTTTCTTTTTCATAATCTTCCTCATTTCGCTTTGAAATCACCAACATTCCCAAAGCACCTTTTTCTTTGGCGAGCTTTACTTTTTCCTTCCATCCATTGCTACCACCCCATTTAGATGCTTGCTCTCCCAAGAGAAATTTACCGTCGTCAGTTTTAGGTTCGTCTTCAAAAACGGCTACCCATTTATTCTTGACATCAATTTTTTCATAATCTTTCAAAACGCCCTCTTCAATACCAAATCCAGCAAAAACTACCTCCAGGTTTTGCTCATTTGGAATAGGGGTGAGGGACTGAGAGGTAAAATCATCTAAATATTTTTTCTTTTTCCCGTTGATTTTCAAGTAAAAATCGCCCCAAGTTCTCTTCACTAAATCTACCAATTGCAGGTACGAACCTTCTTCCCCGACTGGACCTTTTAGCCCACAATTTTTGAAATGGTCTGCGATGTACTGAGCCGCAACACGTTGTTCTGGACTACCAGTATCTCGTCCTTTCAAGGAATCAGAAGCGATAAAAGTGAGGTGTTTTTTGAGGTCTTCGGCAGTAATAGTTTCCCCGAATTTCTGACTAACATTTTGTTGTGAAACCACACAAGAAGAAAGGGATAATAAACTTAAAATCAGGCAATATTTACGCATAGAATTTTAAAAATTTGAAGATTTGAAAATGATTAATTAGAGAAGCTGTTTAAACTTTCTCTTTCAACTAAAATTTGCTCTTTTTAAATCCAGCTTTAAAAAATTCTTTCAATGTAGCTCTGCTATATGTCAATAATTTTTAAAACGGACTTTAAAAATAGCCTAATTTTAGAATAAAACAGAAAGTTTAAACAGCTTCAGAGACAGAAATTCTATCTCCGTTTATTGATGATATGTAAAAATAGACATTCTGATTTGTTTCACCAAAATGATAGAGTATTTGTTCAGAAAAGGGCTATCCAATTTTACCGTAAACTAAGTAATGTACTTATAATGAGATAGTTATGTTGATTTTTATTTATTTTCGTGAGACAATAAACTAAACATATCATGAAAACATTTCTGAGGAATTTCGTCAATAGTAATATTAGTGTACCATCTGGCAAGTATGATGTAAATATGATTCTTTCATCAAATAATTCGATAACAAGTGAGGTTGCAAATATTGAACTTGGAATTAACTTGAAAGTTTTAGTTACAAAAAATGAAGCTAAAGTTGGACAGTATGTTGATTCTACAAAACAATTCATGTATGATAAATGGACTGATGAAGCATGGAATTTTTTTCTACTAAGTCTTGAATTTCAAGCCAATCAGGTTTGGGATAGGAAACTGTGGTTCACCTTGAATAAATTTAAGGTTTTTACCCCTGAATTTCAAAAAGTAAAGAATCATTTTTTGATTACAAAAGATGATAAAAACTTAAAAGGAGAACCAGTAATGACACTATTTTCTCGTCCGATTGCTTGTCGTTTTAATCTTCAATTAGTGACAGATACAGGCACTCCTCATCATCAAATTGATGTTTTTTATATTAAACCCACTGGTACAACACCAATATCAAATACATCGATGGGCAGTACCAGTAGCGTTATGGATTTCTATGATTATTTGCTTTACGAAGGCACAGGACAAAGTGCGATAGCCCATGAAGTAGGACACATTTTGGGTTTGCCACACATTGGTGTCAGTACGGGTAATGAAGATTGTATATTAGCTCTAAAAAATAATCCCACTGTTGGTGGTAATGCAAATATATGCTACTTTGCAAAAGGTGCAGGCGAAGAAGTTACCAATAACATTATGGGGATTGGAGCAAGGGTTGATGCCAGAAACGCAGATCCATGGCAAAAAGCCTTATTAGCCATGACAGGAATCCCTACCAATTATTGGAATATTTCATTGGTAAAAGAAACGGTATTTTCTGCGGGAGCTTATGGACAAGTTGGGCAAGATTTTCCACTTTGGAGAGAATACCATCCACTTGAAAAGTATAATAATTGGTTCAAAAAAGATAATTGGTGGGAACGTGCAATCTAAGGTAAGTGGTTGTATCTGTTGAAAAGTATCAATTACTTCCTATTCGCTACTTATCAGCGATTTACGATAATTCCAGTATTTTTTTTGGCAAAAAGACCTCGTGAGAGGTCAAACATGATTAGCCATACGTGAAACGTATGGAATTGAAATATGAGCGAATTCAACCCCGAATGGGGTTGAAGCCACAGATTAATCCGTTTTTCCCCGAGTTTCACTCAGGGCTAATCAAATTTAATCCTTTCAGGATTTCAAAAAAGAAATTGCTGCGATAATTCAACAATTCAAACCTCAATAATTTGTGTTGAATTCACTTTGGCACAGTATTTGGCAATAGTAAATCAGGATACGAATTCTTTACGCAATTCGCCTTTGTCTTTACTTTGAAAATATATGAAACGCCCTTGAAATTCAGGGGCGTTTTTTTTGTACAATTCTAAGAATGTTTGCTGCAAAATTTTTATTTTTTTTTATTATGAACAATTTAACAAACACTCTGTTGTACCGACAATAACTTTTTGTAACTCTTCTGTTAAAATTTATGAATGTCACATTGTAGGGTTTGGCAAGAAGTACTTGTCAAGCCCGTTTTTTTACCTAAATTTGTAATAGGAATGAGGACAGATATGCAACTTATTCCTTAGTTTTCATCAAAAAATCATCATTTTCAATGAACTTGGACTTCTTCTATCAGGAGAAATTTGAAAATCGCCATAACAATGCTAATGCCTCAGACATTAGTGCGATGCTCGAAGTTATCGGGGTTGACTCACTCGAAACACTCATCAATCAAACCGTTCCCGAAGCTATTCATTTAGCTAAACCACTCAACCTGCCAGAAGCAAAGAGTGAATTTCAGTTTTTGAAAGATTTCAAGAATTTAGCTCAACTCAATAAAATCTCTCAGTCGTTCATCGGCATGGGATATTATGGTACAATTACTCCGCCCGTAATTCTGAGAAATATCCTTGAAAATCCAGCTTGGTACACGGCTTACACGCCTTATCAGGCAGAAATCGCTCAGGGTCGTTTAGAGATGCTTTTGAATTATCAGACCATGATAATTGATCTTACGGGAATGGAAATCGCCAATGCTTCTCTCTTAGACGAAGGAACAGCAGCAGCAGAAGCCATGACAATGTTTTACGGACTCAGAAAAGGCGATAAGAAAAACGCTGATACTTTTTTCGTTTCAGAACTTTGTCACCCACAGACAATTGACGTTTTGGTGACAAGAGGTACACCACTCGGAATCACTATTTTAGTAGGTGATCACCGTAAAGTTAATCTTACCAATAAAAACATTTACGGAATGATGCTCCAATATCCTGCAACGGACGGAGCCGTTTATGACTATACAAATATTATTTCTACTGCCCACGAATTGGGTATTCAGGCAGTAGTTGCAGCAGATTTATTGAGCCTTACACTATTGACTCCTCCTGGTGAAATGGGAGCGGACGTTGTAGTAGGATGTTCTCAGAGATTTGGTGTACCAATGGGTTTTGGTGGTCCGCACGCTGCATTTTTTGCTACAAAAGACGAATACAAACGTCATATTCCAGGGCGTATCATTGGGGTTTCTGTTGATGCAAAAGGCAATCGTGCTTTACGCATGGCATTGCAAACACGTGAGCAACACATTCGTCGTGAAAAAGCTACTTCAAATATCTGTACAGCCCAAGTATTGCTTTCGGTAATGGCGGCGGCTTATGGCGTGTATCATGGTCCAGAAGGTTTGAAAGCAATTGCAAAAAGAGTACACGGACTAACAAAATTATTGGCAAATACCCTCAATGCGATGGGCTACAAAGTGATTCATAATGATTTCTTTGATACCCTGAAAGTTGATCCAATGGGCAAAGATGTTAAGATTGAACAAGATGCACTTTCGTTGAATGTCAATTTTAGGTACTACGAAAACTACGAATATGTTGGTATCACTTTGGACGAAACAACTACTCTGGATGACGTTGATACGATTGTCAAGATTTTTGAAAAACAAACAAACAGAATTACAGAAGTAACCGATTATTTGGATACGGTAAAATGGAGTTTTTCTGAAAAACTGACTCGTAAGTCTGAGTTCATGACTCATCCAGTTTTCAGTAACTACCATTCAGAGCATGAGATGCTTCGTTATCTCAAATCGCTGGAAAACAAAGACTTATCAATGGTACATTCCATGATTTCTTTGGGAAGCTGTACCATGAAACTCAACGCCACCACCGAAATGATACCCGTAACTTGGGAGGAATTCGGGAATATGCACCCATTTGTACCACAGTCGCAAGCATTGGGTTATACCACAATGATAAACGAATTGAACGAATGGCTTTGTGAAATTACAGGTTTTGCACAGATGTCATTCCAACCAAATTCGGGGGCTCAGGGCGAATACGCAGGTCTAATGGTGATTCGTGCTTACCATGAATCCAGAGGAAATGCCCACAGAAATATTGCCTTGATTCCGTCATCAGCACATGGTACAAATCCAGCATCAGCCGTAATGGCGGGTATGAAAGTGGTTGTAACAAAATGCGATGAAAATGGAAATATCGACTTTCAAGATTTAAAATCAAAAGCCCAAGAACACAGCAACGAATTAGCTTGTTTGATGGTTACGTATCCGTCAACACACGGAGTTTTTGAAGAATCTATCAAAGAGATTTGTAATTTGATTCATATCCACGGTGGACAAGTTTACATGGACGGTGCCAATATGAATGCCCAAGTAGGGTTAACGTCTCCTGCCACTATCGGAGCAGATGTTTGCCACTTGAATCTTCATAAAACTTTCTGTATTCCGCACGGTGGCGGTGGACCAGGCATGGGACCAATCGGAGTGGTAAAGCACTTAGCTCCATTCTTGCCAGGTCATGCTGTGGTAAACAATATTGGTGGTAAATTTCCTATTACTGCGGTTTCATCGGCACAATATGGTTCGGCGAGTATCCTCACGATTTCTTATGCCTACATTGCCATGATGGGTGGAAGCGGATTGCGTCAGGCAACTTCAATTGCCATTCTGAATGCCAATTATATCAAAGCCCGTTTGAAAGATGCTTACCCAGTACTTTATACAGGTTCAAAAGGAAGATGTGCCCACGAAATGATTTTGGATTGTCGTCCATTCAAAATTTCTGCTGGTGTAGAAGCCGAAGACATTGCTAAACGCTTGATGGACTACGGTTTCCATGCACCAACATTGTCTTTCCCAGTAGCAGGAACTTTGATGATTGAACCAACTGAATCAGAATCAAAAGCAGAGCTTGACCGTTTCTGTGATGCCATGTTGGGAATTCGTGCCGAAATTCAAGAAATTGAAGACGG
>JAAFJL010000163.1 GCA_013298865.1 Cytophagales bacterium
TACCGAGCAACTTACTGACCTATTTTAATAATTATGGTCGTCTGGATTTTGTCAATGAATCTTCTTTGCCTTCTACTGCACAGTTTAGTAATAATCCAAATGTTGATATTGTTGCAAGAAAAATGTTTATTGACCAAGATGGAAACACTATTTCTAAGTATTTTCACGTGGATATTGCGAATGATGGCGTGTATGTTTTAGGCACGAGTTGGGATTTGTACGACGAAGCCGATGATAATTTTGAAAATGAAATAGACTATGAGTTTTTGGATGCCCCATTAGCTTTGAATGACGAAATTACTTCAATAATTGAAGAGAAAGATTATGATAACAATCTGTGCCTAACCCAAGAAAAGGAAACGAAAACAGTTGATGGTTATGGCTCGTTAATATTGCCAAATGGTAGTTCGGTTGCCTGCCTAAGGATAAGTATATCGGTGGAAAGACGTACCCGTACTCTTACACAGGCAACTAATAATGACCCTTTTCCAATAAATCCAAGTTCAACAACAAGTGCTATTGCGTTTGTTACCAAACAAGGACATTATTTTCAAGCTCTTACTTCTGCTACTTCGGGTACAGTAACTCTGACACTTCCAACGTATCGATTCGTGCAAGCAACCAATACATTAGAAGCAGCAAATAGTGTAACCATCAATAATAACAGTAAAGGTGTAACCATCAATACTACTGATGTTGCAGCTCATCCTTCTTCAATTTTAGATGTTCAAAGTGATAGTTTGGGTGTATTGATTCCAAGAATTTCAAAGGCAAATCGTCCTCATGCACCCGCTACGGGGCTTTTGGTGTATCAAACTGATAATACCCCAGGATTTTATTACTACAACGGAACGGCTTGGAGAATTTTGAGTTCAAGTGCTTCGGCAAGGGTAGCCCCCCAACCCGCAGAGGGGGAGTTTGCTACAACCTTCTCCCTCTCTGCGGGTTGGGGGGCTTTATCTAATGGTTCATCTTTTGTAAAATTTGATACTCCACAAGACAATCCTGAGAAATTAATTATCCAAATTCAGCCCGAAGGAGATTGCAATGGTGTTTTTATTTCGAGTAAAACCAAAGAAGGATTTTGGGTAAAGGAATTACAAAAGGGCAAATCTAATGTGAAGTTTTCTTGGAAAATATCTAATCAATAAATTTCATACCAACGAATCACTCACCTTTATCGCAAACTTCAACAAACTATTATTGCCGTGCAAATTGAGCTTTTTGCAAATATTTGCACGGTGATTTTCTACGGTTTTGGTACTGATAAAATGCTCATCCGCAATTTGTTTGGTGGTTTTTTGATTAGCAATTTCTCGGAGAATCAGTTTCTCCATTTTGGTCAATTCTCCAATGAGTTCATTGTCATTATTCAAGAAAAAAGACTTCTTGGTAGTGTCTTTTGAAATATAAGTCTCTCCACCAAAAACTGTTCTCACCGCCCCCACCAAATCATTTACGGCATCATCTTTAAACACATAACCATGTATGCCCAATGCCATAGCCGCACGGATAATATCAGCGTCCTTGTGCATACTGAGAAGGATTATTTTGATGTTTGGGTAATTTTTGAGGATAATCTTTGCCACTTCAATTCCATTCAGAATGGGCATATCCAAGTCCAAAGTGGCGACATCTGGTTGCCATTTTTCTATTTTTTCGAGGGCTTGTTGTCCGTTGTTTGCCAAGTCAATTACCTCAAAATCAGACTCTTCGGAAAGGGTATCTCTCAATCCTTTCAAAAACAAAGGATGGTCGTCGGCGGTGATAATTTTGATAGTTTTCATGTGTGTTAATATTTTTAATGAGTGAATGATAGATTGATAGAATGAGTGAATAGAAATATCCCAGTTACTTATTATCTCAGGTTACGCACCCCGTTCATCATTCACTCAATCATTCATTGGTTTAAAAGGTATTTTAATCATAATTTTAGTTCCTTTTTTCTCTTCTGAATCAATCACAACTGTTCCTTTCATCAACGAAACCCGTTCTTTTATTCCCACAATTCCTTGTCCGTATTTGGCAGTATTTTGATTAAATCCTTCTCCATTATCTTCAAAATGTAGTAATAATTCATTTGCTTGTTTCTGAATTTTTATCTCAATTTTCGTAGCGGAGGCGTGTTTAAAGGCATTATTGAAACTTTCTTGTAAGATTCTGTAAATATTGATTTCTAATTCTTTCTGAACCAAACCGTCGATAGATTCAATCATTTTTAAATTGATTTTCATGGAAGACGATTCTCTCATATTTTCCACTAAGGATTGAATCGCAACGGTCAGTCCCATCGTATTCAAAATCGGTGGACGAAGATTATGCGACATTGCACGGGTGTCTTCGAGGGCATCGGTCGTAATGTCCAATAAATATTCTAAGGTTTCTTCATGCTTTGAAAGACTTATTTTCTTTTTCAAAGTCATCAAAATTTTATTCCGAATGACCAATAAATGTTGCCCCAAACCGTCATGTATTTCAGAAGCCAATCGTTGTCTTTCGCCTTCAATATTGTTGATTAAGTTCTGGGAATATTGATTCATTGCCTCCACTAATTGCACCTGATAGCGATTATTATCTTCTCTGATTTGCCTAAATCTGTCATTGACCGCCAAAGCCAAGAACACCGATTGTGTAACTACCGCCAAGTTCATGGCATAATGCGTAAGGAAAAAATCTGGTACAATTCCAATGATGTGAAGTTGGAAAACTGAACCAAAGATAATCAAACACACCGTAGCGACTAAACCAAAAATATAAGATGCAAATCCTTTTTTCTTAGCCGCAAGAATGGAAACAAATAACAACAAAGCCACCAAAGAAGTTAGGGCTGTCATTAAAATAATAAAAGTATTAAAACCAAGAGGATGTAGAAATGAAAAAGTTAATATAAAGTAAATCAGATAGTTAGAATACTGAAAAGTTTGATACGCCCAAGGTGCTAAGGTTTTTAGATTGAAAAAATCACAAGTAAATTGATTTGAAAAAATGAACGTTAGACACATCGCAATGGCAATGGTTTGGTTACTCCAATAACCATTATCAGGAAAAATATATTGATAAGTAAAGCCATCAAAATAAAGAATACATAACATCGAAAAGGCAACTTGTAGAGAAAAAACGATGTAAATATTTTCTTTTGTGATGAGATAAAAAGAAACATTTAATACCAAAATCAAAAGCATAATCCCATACACTACGCCCAAGAAAAACATTTTTTGAACATCCCAATTATGAAATCCTTGGTCATTCAAAAGTGATGCTGTTAAGTTCATGGGTTGTCCATTGCCTGCCGTTTTTATATAATATTCAACTTGTTCATAGGAGTTCAGCTTTAAGTCAAAAATTGGGGAACGGTGTTTTATTTTCCTCTCTGAAAATGGTACATATTCTCCCAGTATTTTTGTCTCAACCACCTTCTTATCAGTCACTTTATACAAAAAAATCGTATCATTCACGATGCCCTCAAAAGCTAAAAACAAGTCTAATTCATCTTTTGAGGCATTTCTTAGAGTAAACTTTACCCAATAATCCGTATAACTAATGCCAATATTGAGGTGATTGATTGGTTGAAAAACATAAGCCTTATTTTGTAAAATTTGCTCGATATTTAGTTGATGACTTTCATCTTTATAAACTGTACCAATATCTTGTAAATCAATCCTTTCTGTATTTTTACTAATAGTCGTAACCTGTCCTTTTACGCAAAAAGACGTGATAAAAAATAGTAAACTTAAAAACTTGCTTTGCATTGATTAGGGTTTCTTTGGTTCAAAAGTATTGAAGATTTTTAGAAAATGATAACTCAGAATCAAAAATGAGGGTTAGCACCTATTTTTTTGACTTCATGATTATCATAATTTTGTGTTTTGAAATTACCTGTCTCAAATTTCTAAGTACCCATGAAGAAACTTATCTTCTTATTTCTCTTGTCCACTGTATTTACATCCACAGCTAATAGCCAGAGTGCAGATTCATTTATCACAATTTGGAACTTAACTAATGCAGGTGCTGCTGGCAATAACAGTATTTCGTTCTTTACCCTTAATCTTCAACCTGTTAGTTATTCATGGGAAACGATACCAGCAGGGCAATCTGGCAGCGGAACATTTCCTGCAACGTTTATTCTACCAGATCTAAGAACCATTAACGGTTTACCTGCCAATGCTACCATACGTTTGAGTATTGCACCTCTAAACTTGCGATATTTTGGCATCGACAACAATGTTAACAGCCAACGACTGACCCAAGTAACACAGTGGGGAACTACATCTTGGTTGTTTTTATCACAGGCTTTCCGAGGATGCAGCAACTTAAATATCAATAGTACAGATGTTCCCGATTTATCCTCTTGCTTAGCCGCTGTCAGCATGTTTGAGGGGTGTAGTAGCCTTACCGGACCATTTAATATCAATACTTGGTCCACAGGTACACTTGTAAATGTTGAAAATATGTTTAAAGGGGCAACAGCATTCAATCAACCTCTTAGTAATTGGAATACCGCTAATGTAACCAATATGAAGGGAATGTTTGAAAATGCAACAGCGTTTAACCAGCCCATTGGCAATTGGAACGTAGCAAAAATAACCGACATGAGTAATATGTTTAAAGGTGCAAGTAGTTTCAATAGACCCTTGAATTGGAATACGGCCTTGGTGACGAATATGAGTTCGATGTTTGAAAATGCAACAGTTTTTAATCAAAATTTAGGGTCTTGGCAACTTAACCAATTAAGCACAGCCCAAAATATGTTTAACGGTAGTGGTCTTAAATGTAAGCAATATACACAAACGCTTATTGGTTGGGCAGCCAATACTTCTATTGCCTCAAATGTAGTTTTTGGTGCAAGTTCAAAACAGTATGGATTGGAAGCAGTTGCTTCAAGAAACACCCTAAGTACTACTAAAAACTGGACAATTACCGACGGTGGTTCATCGGGAAGCAACTGTATTGTAAACACGCCAATTATTGTATCTGCCACAGGTGGAGTAAGTTCAGCAACTTACACTACACTACAAAATGCTTTCGCAGCCATTAACAATGGTATTCATCAGCAAAACATTACTATTAGCGTTAATGAAAATACCACTGAAACTGCCTCAGCGGTTTTAAATGCAAGCGGTACTGGCAGTACAAATTATTCTTCAATAAATATCAATGCTACTGGTATAGTAACGGTTTCTGGTAATATAAATGGACCATTAGTTGATTTTAATGGTGCAGATAATATCACCATATCTGGAAATACAGGAGGCGGTGATTTAACCTTTTCAAATACTTCTACCAATGCAACTGCTTCAACTATTCGCTTTGTAAATGATGCCACTTCAATCAACATTACTGGAACCAACATTTTGGGTTCAACAGGCTGGGCAGCTACAACTGGGTTAGGTGTGGTGTATTTTGCCGAAGGAACTACAACAGGAAATGACAACATCAACATTACGAATTGCAATATTGGGGCAGCAGGAACCAACTTTCCAATTAATGGGATTTATTCCAGTGGACTGAGTGCAAATGTTGAAAACAATAACAATACTATTTCATCAAACAGAATATTTGACTTTTTTAACCCAAACGCCCAATCGAACGGTATTAAATTAATTGCTAATACATCTAACTGGACAATAAGTGGTAATATTTTATACCAAACAAGTAATAGAACCTTTACCAACGGGGCTTTTCATACGGGTATAGACATTAACTCAGGAAGTGGATATACGATTGCTAATAATACCATCGGTGGAAATAGTCCGTCATTTACAGGTATATACACCATGCTTGGCAATGTAGCCACCAATTTCATTGCCATTAGTCTCACCTCTGGAAATACAACCACCCCTGTAAATACCATAAACAACAATACCATCTCTAAAATATTATTAGAAACTTCCAGTACTGGCAGTACCAGCAGTATTGCAGGAGGTGTTTTTTTCGGGATAAATGTAATCAATGGAAATAACAATATTATTCGTAATCAAATTGGTAGTGCTGCGGGCGTTGATATTGTGAATGTAAGACCAAGTCTATCAGGTGCTTATTTGATTGGGATTCATAATGGTTCCACAGGGAGTATGGTTATCAACGAAAATCAATTCGGTGCATTAACTTGCAGTAGCACCTCCGCAACTGTTACAGTAGGTACAACGGCAATAGTAAACACTGCTTCATCAGCATCGCTCGAAATCAAATTAAATATCATAGGGCATACATCAGACGCAAATAGTATTAGAGCAGGAACATTAGGGTTAACCACTGTTAATTCATTTGTGGCGGGTATTCAGTTTACTGCGGCTACAAATTGTACGATTGAAGGTAATTCTATTCTAAACATGGCGTCTTATGGTACTGGAACAGCAGGATACGTTAGAGGAATATTTACAAATGCTGCTACTGGAAATAGCTCAATATTTAATATCAGAAATAATACCATTTGGAATTTGACCTCAAATACTACCAACACAGCCATAGGTAATGGTGTTTCGGGTGTTTCGGGGATTAGTTTAAGTGTAGGAACAAACTCCGTGATAACGCAAAATACCATTTATAACTTGTCAAATACAAATACAGGTACAAATTTGAGTTACGTAGTGGGCATAGGTCAAGCCAATGCAACAAACACAACCATTTCAAGAAACACCATTTATGGTCTTCAAAATGCGGGAACGAGTACAACAGCAAATGCTCCTTCGGTGGTAGCAGGGATTGTGATTCGTTCAGGAAACACAGCCGTTGGTGTTCAAAACAACATGATTTCTTTGGGACGTGGACAAAATACAAATACCGTCATCGTAGGCATCATGTGCAATAACGGCTCTACACCAAATCCAGTAATGAATATTTTGCATAATACAGTTCACATAGAGGGCACTGTGGCTGCTGGTGCTCAACCCAGTTTTGGTATTGCCAGAACTGATTTTACTAATGTTGCCAAAACGGCTACTGTAAATATTCTTAACAACATAGTGAACAACGTTCGAAGTGGTGGAGCAGGGCAACATTTTGCGATAGGTAATAATTATGGTGCAACTGCTTCAAACACTGGCTGGTCTTCCAATGCTTCCAATTTTAATGTACTCAATGCAAACGTAAACACGATAGGATTCTGGACAACGGCTCAAAATTTTGCTGGTTGGAAAACCAGTTCGTTAAGTGATAACAATTCATTCACAGGAATCAGCGTGCCGTTCGTTGACCCAGCCATAGCCAATTTGCGTTTGAACTTAGGTACAACACCCACTCAAATAGAGTCTGCTGGAACTACAACCGCTGTTTTAGTGGATATTGACAATCAAAATAGACCTGGTCCCAGCGGTTCTGTGAATGGTGGAGCCAACGCCCCTGACATTGGGGCAGATGAATTTGACGGCGTGATATTAGATTTGAACCCACCCGTAATTTCATATACTCCTTTCAATTTTGCGTGCAACGGTACTGCAAGAACTTTGATTGTATCCATTTCAGATGCTTCTGGAATCCCAATCTCTGGTACTGGTTTGCCTGTACTGTATTGGAAAGTAAACGCTGGGACATGGACACCCGTAACAGCAACCTATTTATCAGGCAACAATTATTCTTTTTCTTTTGGGGGAGGAATTAATGTAGGAGATAATGTCTCTTATTACATTGTGGCTCAGGATAAAGCGACAACACCCAACATAACGGCTTTTCCAAGTGCAGGAGCAAGTGGATTTACTTCAAACCCGCCAGCCGTTTCAGTTCCTCCTACAAACCCTTCTTCGTATCAATTTTCTACTGCATTGAGTGGACTTTACACGGTTGGAGTCGGTGGAAATTATGCCACACTCACAGCCGCAGTCAATGATTATAATACCAAATGTTTGAATGGAGCTATCACTTTTTCATTGATTGATGCTACTTATCCAAATGAAACTTACCCCATCGTCATTCGGAATAATGAAAATTCAAGCATAGTGAACACCCTGACGATAAAGCCTGCAACAGGAGTGAACGCCAATCTCACTGGAAGCTCTACAACGGCACTTTTGGTTTTGGAAGGAGCCGATTATATAACTATTGATGGAACGAATGGTAACACAATCAATGACATTTGTCCACCATCAAGTGCCACCAGAAATTTGACGATTCAAAACACCAATCCATCAACCAGTTCAGCAGTTATTTCTTTGCAAAACATCAATTCAGATGGTGCAAGTTTTAACAATATTTACAATTGCAACATAATTGGAAACTCAAACACCACTACATCAGTAGCCGTAAATATTTCTGGACCAAACATTGGCAATGGTGCAAATGCCTTTAATAATAACAATAACTCAATAATAAATAACCGAATTACCAAAGCTCAGATAGGTGTTTTTGTGGGTGGTCAAAGTATTACAAATAAAAATAGTAATGGGCGTATAGAACAAAATTTGATGGATGGAGCTGTGGCAACTCAGGACAATATTGGAAGAGTGGGTATAATGGTGCTGTTTGCTGATTCTTATACAATAAAGGGGAATAGTATAAAAAATCTTGAAAGTGTTACTGGTTCCAATGATTTAATGGCTATTGCACTTGGTACAAATTCGATGAGTAATAATTTGTCGTCTGGTGGAGAGACAACCAATACAGTAGTTTCAAACAATTTTATTGATAATATCAAAGCCACGAATACTTTTTCTGCGGGAGGAATTGTGGTGAGCCAAACCAGTTCTGGAACCAATACGATTGCCAACAATATGATTAGTAATATTTATGCCAACGGAACTGCCAATGATTTTGGCTCAGGAATTTTAGTTGCAGGTGGTTCAGGCATAACGAATGTATATCATAACTCAGTTACTATGAATACAACTGGTGCATTGACAGGTGGAGCGTTTCCTAATGTTGCCTTATCAATACTTGGTTCTAATCCAGTTGTAAATGTACTCAATAATATTTTGGTGGCTAATGGTCCTGGAAATGGTGCTACAATCAACAACGTGGCTCTTGGTCTTGGTTATGCACTGCCTGCAAGCAATTTAAATTCAAATAATAATGCACTTTTTGCCATTGGTTCTGGCTCTCATACAGCTATTACTAATTCGATTTCTAACACGGGACTCACCTTTTCTACCATCGCAAATTGGCAAACGGCTTCTTCCAAAGATTTAAATTCGATTAGTGTTCTGCCAAATTTTGTAGCAGGTAACGGTCTATTTTTGGATGTGAATACAAATTCAGGACTAAACAATGCAGGAATTCCGATAGCTATCGTAACAACGGACATTGCTTGCGAAAACCGAAGTTCCACCAATCCAGACATTGGAGCGGATGAGTTCGGTATCGTCAGTTATGCTTTCAGGAGCAATGGAAACGTGACACTCGATGCCACTACCAATTGGGAGGCAAGTAGCAATGGAGGTGCAACATGGGTTATTTCACCAATAATTCCAAATGGGAACATAAGCACACTCAGCGTGCTAATCCGCACTGGACATAGGCTGGATGTATCGGGTGTGAAAAGTTTAAGGAAATTGACACTTGAAAACGGAGCCAACATGAATATGCTTACAGCAGCAGTGCTAACGGTAAATAATTGATTTCAACCCGAAGGTGATTGTAATGGACTTTATATTTCTCAGAAAACGAAAGAAGGTTTTTGGGTAAAAGAATTGCAAAAAGGAAAATCGAATGTAAAGTTTTCATGGAAGCTAAACTGAAAATTACCTCCTGAGAGGTATATTTTTGAAAATTTCATTAAAGTAGTTTTGTAAATAATTTTTAAAAATCACTTATGAAAAATTGGGCTTGGCTGTTGAGTGGAATACTTTTAGGTTTGTCGTTTCCATCCTTCGACCCAATTCCAACGGGTATTTTGGCTTGGTTTGCTTTTGTACCTTTTTTGTTGGCAAATCGTGAAATTCAGCCTTTTAAAATCTACTTATTACAAGCAAGTTTACTAATAATCGTTGCACTTTTCGTCAGTGTTTGGTGGGTAAATTATTATAGTTTTCAGGCATTATTGGTTTGTGTGTTTTCGCAAATGCCGTTTTTGTTATTGCCATTAGTAATTTTTTATGTTGTCCAAAAAAGATTTTCTTGGGAAAAAGCATTGATTGCATTGCCTTTTATTTGGACATTGACAGATTGGCTCGCTCACGTAAGTCCACACGGATTGCAGGTATATTTGCTCCCATACACACAGGCAAACAACACTTGGCTGATTCAATTTGTGGATATTTTTGGAATGTGGGGCGTTGGCTTTTGGGTGATGGGGATGAATAGTTTGATTGCTTTTGGATTTTCTAAAAAACAAGTCAAATTCATTTACTATTTACAAATTTGGCTGCTTCTGCCTTTAATTTATAGCTTTTGGATAACGAAAATTACACCTCAAAGTGTCATCGGTTCAGACAATAGAACCTCAAAAGTCAGTATCATTCAGACCAATTTGGACAGTTACTCACACGATAGTTTGTTGGCTCAAAAAACTTTTGACCAGATAATTTCACTGTCAGATTCAGCTGTAAGAACTGCACAACCCGATTTGATAGTCTTGCCAGAGGCGGCAATTCCAGTTCCACTCTTTCAAAATACAGAACTTTTTAATTTTACAAAAAACGCCATTTCAAATTGGCAAACTTCGGTAGCTATTGGTTATGTAGAATATCCTGACACATCAAAAAAATATATTTTCAGAAATAATGCTTTGGTTTTCACCCCACAATTAGCCATGTTTTGGGACTCTTTGAAACTCAAAGCCGATGATGTAAAAGTCTATCAGAAACAATTTGGGCTACCTTTTATAGAATTTATGCCCTATTTTGAGCAAAGTCCAACGCCAAGAGGGAGTGCCATGGAGAGAGGTAACGAGCCTTATACTTTTGATTACGCCAATTTGAAAGGTGATAAATTCCGAGTAGCATTAACTATTTGTTGGGAACAAATGTACCCCCACAAAATGGCAGATTTGGTCAATGATGATGCTGAATTTATTGCCCTCATGAACAATGACGCATGGTTTGGCACAACCCCTGGAGCAAAACAATTGCAGAGTTTCACGAGAATGCGAGCTATCGAAAATCGGAGAAGTATTGTCAGATGTTCAAACGGTGGAATTTCATGTTTCATTGATCCATTCGGAAATATTGAAGGCAAATTGCCGTGGTTCAAAGCCACCATCGGCACGAAGGAGGTGCTTTGTGTGAACAAGAAAAGCTTTTATACAAAACACCCCAACTGGTTTATCATTTTCTGTGGAATCTCGTTTATATTTTTAATTCTTATTTTCCAATTCAAACCAAAAAGGTATCACTAACACACATTTAAAATGAAAAAGTACGAACAAAAAGGAAATAACTCACTATTGATTTTGAATCACCGAACCGCTAAAAAAGTTTTTATCAGTGATGTAGTTTTGCTGAAAGGCGACATCAATTACACCACAATTTTTATGGATAATGGCAAGAAAAAAGTGCTGGCTCATTCCATAAAATATTACGAAGAATTTTTAGAAACACACGGTTTTTTGAGAGTCCACAAAGCATTTATGATTAATCCTAATCACATAAAAACGTATCATCAAGATGAACGAAAACTCATCATGACTAACGGTCAACAAGCAGTTATTTCGAGAAGAAAAGAACATATTGCCAAGAAATTTGTTGCTTGAAATTTATGTGTAATTCAATAAAGGAGGGTCGTTGTCCTTTTGAAGGACGACGACCCTAAAACAATATTCATATTCACCATAATATTTTAATAATCAGACAATTAAAAACTAATTTTAATGAAAAAATCATATTTTACTCTTCTAATTTTATTTGTTTTCACAGCAAGTTCTTTCGCTCAAACAGCCTCTTATTTCGGACGATTTGCTGGTGGCGTAGGTACAAATCAGAACAACCTTCAAAGAGCCTCTGCCATTGGTTATAATGCCAAAGTTGCGGTGGACGATGGTTTAGTTTTGGGCGATAGTACGCTCGTGAAGGTAGGCATTGGCACGGCTAATCCACAAGCCCGTTTAGATGTACGTGGAGCGTTTCGTTTGAAAGGAAACATCAATTTTGTGGCTTCATTAAATCAAAATTTGATGAATATTAATGGTGAAAACTTTTTGGCAATTGATTCGGAAGGAGTACCTGTGTTGAGTCGCTTCAAAATCAAATATGATAATCAAAACGAATGGTCAGATAAAGTATTCGACAAGAAATACAAACTACTCAAAATCAATCAGTTAGAAAAATTCATAGAAGCAAATAACCACCTCCCCAATGTTCCATCAGCTAATGAAGTTGTAAAAGATGGTGTCGCTATGGATGCCATGGTGTCTAAATTATTGGAAAAAATAGAAGAACTTACACTCTATATGATTCAACAACAAAAGGAAATTGAGGCATTGAAAAAGAAGATTAATGCCAAAAGTCAAGACAGTAAAGTTCCTACTAAAAAAGAAGGATATTCTCAGAAAAATCCTCAGTCGGCTGGAGAAGGTTGATAGCCCCAATCA
>JAAFJL010000164.1 GCA_013298865.1 Cytophagales bacterium
AACTATCGGGAAAATAATTCAGTAATGTCTCGGCTGAAATGGAAGTATCGGTCATTTTTGCGTAAAGTTTTTAGCAAAATTAACCATTTTTCAAGGTTTCGGACAAGACTGGATTGCATCCCGTGAATTTGGTGGTACGAGTGGAAATAAAAATGAAATAATTTTGGAATTGCGACATTTGTCGTTAATTTTATGACAACTATTTCAAATTCATTATACCCTCTTTGACTTTTGTATTAAAGACAAAGAACCCTTAATCTTATGCCATTAAACAAAGTCCTGCCTATTCCGACACTCGTTGTATTGTTGGGAGGGCAAACTATTATCAATCGTCAAATCAGACATGATTTTGATTTGATTGAAATAGCCAAAGAAGGACTTCCGAAACAAGCCTTAGACGCTTTGGCTCTGCAAATTTCTTTTTCAACCAAAGAAATGGCGGAAGTATTGAACGTATCCGAAAGGACAGTTCAACGCTACAAAGACGACCAAAGATTAGACAAAGATGCCTCTGCGAAGTTGATTCGCTTAGCAAAATTGTATGAATTGGGCGAGGAAACTTTCGGAAGTCTCACGAGATTCAAAGGCTGGATGCAGTCTCGCATTCCTGCATTGGGTGGCAAACGCCCAGTGGAATTGTTAGACACGCCCCTTGGCTATGAACTCATCGAAAGAGAATTAATTTACATTGAGCATGGATTATTTGCTTAGGAATGTCCATGTTCATCCTAACTTTAGAGATGATAATGGAAGTTTTTAGAATTAGTAAGTTCAAGAGAGCGAGGGATTTATCTGGTTTTGGGGCAAGTCTGAAAGGTGCAAGATGGAATCGTAGAGGCACATCATTACTTTATACGGCTTCGCATCGGTCATTGGCTCTTGTTGAAGTGTTGGTTCACATGGGCGACAATTTTCCAGAAGAAGACTATGCCATTGTTTCCCTTGAAATACCAGATGAAAGTATCATTTTGCTTGACCCCAAACGATTACCTACTGAATGGTTCAAGATTTTTGAACCTGCAGGACAAGCTACTTTTACTGATAAATGGCTTACTGAAGAGCAGTCAATAGCCATGGGTGTTCCGTCTGCAATTGTTCCTCAAGAGACTAATTATCTGCTCAATCCGCTACATCCAAATTTCCAAGATGTCAAAATAAAGCATATCGAAAAGTTTAATTTTGACGAAAGATTCTTTAAAGATGTCATCGAATAATTCCCCCCAATTCTATATTTCAGCCTACAAAATGCAAACTCATCCAGAAGGTGGATATTTTGCAGAAACCTATCGTTCAGCTGAAAAAATTCCTCATCATGCACTGCCCAATCGTTTCAAAAGTGACCGAAGTTTCTCGACTGGAATTTATTTTCTTTTGGAAAGTCACCATATTTCGGCTCTTCATAGAATTGAGTCAGACGAGATGTGGCATTTTTATGCAGGTTGTCCGCTAAATGTCTATACAATTGATTCTGAGGGAGTTCTGGAAATTATTCGCTTAGGAAATAACCCAGAAAACGGAGAAGTTTTTCAGGCAGTTGTACCTGCGGGCGTTTGGTTTGGCTCGAAACCTGCCCAACCTAATAGCTATTCTTTCGTGGGTTGCACGGTAGCACCAGGCTTTGATTTTGAAGATTTTGAAATGAAAACTCGGACTGAATTATTGGCAATGTTTCCGCAACACCAAGCAATTGTAGAAATGTTGACGTATTTTGAGCTGTGAGTAATAAGCAATGGATACGAGAATCCGTGGTACGGTTGAGACTGAAATCCATTTATGAGAAATCCATGCTCAACCATGCCACGGGTAGTAGTGCTGAGTTATGAGCTTTGATTTGTAAACTCATTGCTCAACGCTCACAGCTACGAACCTCACAACCACAAACAACTCAATTCTGATAGATTTACTCTTTTAGAATAATATTTATTGGTGTCGCTAACTGCAATTGTTCTGCCATCGAAACCTATATCCCAAAGTTTTCCTTTCAAAAAAACATTGATTCCTGCTTTTACGCCACCTTCCTTATTTGCCCTGCCTGCCATAGCGTATTTGTACCATGCTTCACCTTCTGTTATTTGGTCAACATCATTTTTTGCATCCTGTGGCGTCGGGAAACCACTGTAACCTCGCCATGTAATATCCCAACCATTCTGATATGACGAAAAAGAAGGTACTGCCAAAATATCAATTCCTTGTTTTTTTATATTTTTATACGCTTCCGAAAACCAAGAATCAGCACAAATTAATACTGCTAATTTTCCTGCTGGTGTTTGATAAACAGGTTGTTCAGACAATTTTGCTTTACAAACAAAACCAGTCTCATCCGCAGTTGGAAAAATCTTTTTTGTCAATTTTTCTTCCACCATTCCATCAGGACGAAAAACTGCTGTGGTATTAAAAAGTTCGCCGTCACTCACTACTATTTTGCCATCAATTACGCTCGGATTTGGTAGTAAAATCGAACCCCCAACAATGGTAACGCCATATTTTTTAGCAACTTTTGAAAAAGTATTCCCATAAATTTCAGCCATTAAGTGCGATTTCATAGCAAAAACAGCATGATTTGCTTTATTGGCAATGTCTGGAGCTGTTATGTAAGATTTTGTATAACTGAGGATATTGCTAAAAATCATCAACTTCATGGCATCTGTCAATTGAGCTTTTTGGTAAACACTTTTCTTTTCATTAGCGGCTACCAACCATGTCCCTAAATACTCTGGAAAAACCACAATACTTTTATCGGTGAGCAATCCTTCTTGCTTAGTTTTCTCTAAAAAACCTTCAATTTTTTGGTAAAAAGCCTTTTCATTCGCATAATCTCCGACGGTCATGTACGCCTGAATTCCAATCATATTGCCTTTATTCTGATTTTTACCAAATACCGCAAAAGTCCTAAAATTTGCATCCGTTGGGGCATCAAAATTTCGCTCAGTATTCGACCAAATTCCGTAGCCAATTATCAATAAAATGAGTGTAATTAGTAGTTTCTTTTTCATTATTGTTCTTTCTGAATCCCTAAAAATAAAAATATCCAACCGCAAATCATGCCAGTTCCACCGATGGGTGCAATTGCTCCGAACATTTTAATACCCGTTCCGCAAATAAGATAGAGGGCTCCAGCAAAAATAATTGTGCCTAAAACAAAAGATTGTCCAGCCAAAGACATGAATTTATTTTTGAATCTTTCGGTTAAAATACCTGTCAGAATTAGGGCTAAACCACCGTACATCTGATAACGAGCTGCGGTTTCGTAGTTATTCATTTGATTATTAAGTTCTAAAAAAGCCTTGAAAGAATGAGCCCCAAAAGCTCCAATCGCCACTGATAATCCAGTCAAAATAATACCTGTTTGTAAGAAAAATTTGTTCATATTTTTGATGTTTGTTTTTTGATTTTAAACCGTTCGCTAAGTTCCAATCTAATTAATTCTTTCACAAAGAAAAGAATGATAAATTGTAAATTGAAACTTTATTTAACCCTTCTCTCGAAAACATGAAAGCAAAATCTCCTCTGATGGCTTCCTTGCAAAAAGCCTATCGTCTTGCCCTTTTTTCAAATCAAAAAAATACGCCTCCAGTAGATGAATTGGTGGAAATGTCTCAGGAACACAGTAATTCTCGTAGAGATTTCTTGACCAAATCAGGAATTTTTATGGGAGCTGGTTTATTAACTTCTGCCTGCAAGATGCCCGATGAAGAGAGCATGAATACTGTTCAGAAAAACGCTCGTTTATCTGCCAGTACTGCCAGAGTGGTCATTATTGGGGCAGGAATTGCAGGATTAAATGCAGCTTATACTTTGAAAAAAAGTGGAATTAAAGCAAAAATTTATGAAGCATCCGCCCGTGTAGGTGGACGAATGCAGACGGCACGCAACTTTTTTGGACAAGGAATTACCACCGAAATAGGAGGGGAGTTCATTGATTCCAATCATACAGAGATGTTGGCTTTAGCAAAAGAATTTAATCTGGAACTTATTGATACAGAGTTAGATACACTAAAAAAACAACTTTTCTATATTTATAATGTCAGTTATTCTTTGGAAGATGTCATTAAGGAATTCAAGAAAGTTGCTCCCAAAATTGCGGCTGACCAAAATAAGTTAGATGAGAATGTATCAAACCCTGCTTCGGTGAAATTAGACCGTACGCCATTGAAGCAATACCTCCAAAGTCTGAAGGCATCGGCTTGGTTTACAGAATTATTAGACACCGCCTACGTTGCAGAATTCGGACAGGCAACCGAGGAGCAATCAACGCTCAATTTCTTGACTTTGATTAGCACGGATGTCACCACGGGAAAATTTGATGTATTCGGAGAAAGCGATGAACGCTATAAAATCAAAGGAGGTAATGATTTGATTACCAAAAAGTTAGCACAAAAAGTCGCAGACCAAATTGAGTTAGAAGAAAAATTAGTTGCCATTGTACAGACTGGCAAAAGCTATAATTTAATCATGCAGTCTGGAAAAACCGTTAAGGCAGATTTTGTTTTACTAACCCTCCCACTGACAACCCTACGCCGTGTTGGACTTTCGATAGAAGGACTCACCCGTGAAAAAAGGGCGTGTATTCAGGAATATGGTTATGGCGATAATTCAAAATTAGTACTTGGTTTCAACCAAAAAATCTGGCGACAAGCAGGTTATCAGGGTTATATGTTCAACGATAAAATTAGTGATGGTTGGGACAGTACACAATTACAAGGTAGTGCAGGAGCAAGTTATACAGTTTTTACGGGCGGAGAGCTTGGCAGACAAATGGCGTATAATTTTTACAACAAACAGGTAGAAATTGATAAATATTTACCCATTGTAGAACGTGCTTTTGGCAACAGAAAGGGGCAATTCAACGGTAAATCCTTAATTGCTGCTTGGCCCACAAATCAATATGCTTTAGGGAGTTATGGTTGTTTCAGACCAGGGCAATTCACCAGATTTTCTTCCCTCGTGAGTGAACCTATTGGTAACATCTACTTTGCAGGGGAACATTGCAGCGAAGACGCACAAGGCTACATGGAAGGCGGGGCAGAAACAGGCAAATCTGCGGCAGAAGTGATTATTGAGAAGTTGTGAGAATAGGTTTGATAATATAATATTCGTGAAAAATTCACGTTAAAAAAATATTAATATTCAAAATACGGAAGTATTTTTGAAATAAAAGTAAATTTTGCGTGAAAAAATCACATAAATTATGATAGTAAGACTTGTAATCGAAAATTTATTTTCCTTTGGTTCACGAAAGGAATTTAATACTATTCCCAATAATCGTTTGAAAACACTCGATCATCATAAATATAATATAGGAGGGTTTGAAATTCTTAAAACTTCCTCAATTTATGGTGCAAATGGTGCAGGGAAATCTAATTTAATAAAATCATTAGAGCTATTACAAGAAATGATTATTGAAGGAAAAATTCCCTACAAATTAAAAAAGGCTCAGTTTAAATTTAATCCAGATAATATTGAGAAAAAGCAAGTGATTGCTGTTGAATTTATACAAGAAAATACTCCTTTATATTATGGAATAGAACTTTTTGATAATAGAATCATGACCGAAGAACTTTATTTGTCAGGTTTAGGGAAAAAAGCGGATAGTCTTATTTTCGAGCGTAAAACTGATGAGAGCGGAATTACGGAAATGACTTTTCTGGATGATTTTGAAAAAGATGAAAAAAGCCAATTATTAAAATCTATTCTTTTGGAAGAATTCATAAAATCCAATGAGCCAGTACTTAAACTACTTTCAAATAGGGATAATAAATTTTTGAAAGATGTAAAAAAAGCATTTGACTGGTTCGATGAAACATTACAAATAATAACGCCTGATTCCAGACCAAGTGCATTAGCACATAGGATTGATAAAGATCTTGAATTCAAAAAATATGCTGATGGTATTATGAGTTCTTTTAGTGTTGGGATTATTGGATTAACTTCTGAAAAAAAAGAAATTAATGAATTCTTCGGGGAAGATAACGAAAAAGAAGTAGAACAACTTACAAAAGCGGTAGAGGAATCTCCAAAGAAAATGATTGGTTTAAGTGGTCGAAGAAGTGCTGAGCTAATTATGGTTAAAGAGGATAATAAAATTTGGGTCAAAAACTTAAATGTTGTCCATGTTGGCAGTAATGGTAATCCAGTAAACTTTGAATTAACTGAAGAATCAGATGGCACAATAAGGTTACTTGATTTTGTGCCAGCCTTTCAAGACGTTGTTACCAAGAATAAAGTATTTTTTATTGATGAAATAGAGCGAAGCATTCATCCTTTACTGATTAAAGAATTGGTAAGAAAGTTTTCTTTAGACACTCATACAAAGGGGCAATTGATTTTTACAACTCATGAATCAAATTTATTAGATCAAGAAATTTTCAGACAAGATGAAATTTGGTTTGCTGAAAAAGATAAAGACGGTTCTTCTGATTTATATTCATTAAGCGATTTCAAAGAACATAAAACTATTGATATAAGAAAAGGGTATTTGAACGGTCGCTATGGTTCAATTCCATTTTTAGGAAATTTAGAAGACTTAAATTGGCATAAATATGATATTAACGAATAGGTTGTTTGAGAGAGAAGCACCTAATCGGGAGGCTAAAAGCATCTATATTTTTGGTGAAGGTGCTAAAAGAGAGTACCAATATTTTAAGTATTTTAGAGAGATGGATTCTCGAATTAAAATTGAAATATATGAACTTAAAGACGATGAAGATAATTCCCCAGCAGGATTATTAAGTATTGCTCAGAAATGTATTTTATCAACAGAGGACAATCCTAAACCAAAATACTCATTTCAAGAAAATGATGAAGTTTGGTTAGTTTTTGATACAGATAAAGACAAGGGAAACTCTCGAAAAACTCAAATAGAACATATTAGAGCATATTGTGAGGAGACATCTCATTGGTTTATTGCCCAGAGTAATCCTTGTTTTGAAGTTTGGCTTTACTATCATTTTCAAACTGAAAAACCTATTTTTGAAGGAGATGAGTATTGCACTGATTGGAAAAAATTAGTCAATAATTCGATTGTAGGAGGTTTTGACTCTCGAAGACACCCTATTTTTATTGAAGACGCCAGTGTGAATGCTGAGAAAAACTATGTGTCGAATGATGGACTACCAGATGTTGGAAGTACAGAGATCTTTAAACTATCCCAAAGTATTTTGCCACTCTTAGCAACAAAAATTAGTCGAGCATTGGGATTTATGAAAAAGTAGAATGGCTTTCGAATCTTGATGGGCATTTCATTATTTCCACAAAAAAAGCCTTCTTTTCGGAAGGCTTTTTTGTGGAAATCTATTCAGAAAATCTTACCAGAAAACTGTATATAAAATAGTAAGAATCGTTAGTACAATACCTGCACCAATGGCAAAACCTGTGGTGGTTTTGAACATCGAAGCATCAATTTCTAAACCTTTCTTTTCGTCAGGTAATACAAGTCCTAACACAAACATTACTACAACACAAATCACAAAAACCCATCCCATACGGTCAAGGAATGGCATCATAGACCAGTTCAGAAAAGGAAAAAGGTCAGGATAATATCCAATTACTTTGTTAGTTATTTCGTCTGTAATTTCTTTTTGGTCAAAATTCATTAATAGTGCAACAATTAATCCACCCACAATGGCAAAAAATGCTCCTGCTGAATTGGTTCTTTTCCAGAAGAATCCCATAATAAAGGCAGCAAAAATACCAGGAGAAAGTAAGCCAGTCATTTGTTGAATAAACTGAAAGCCACCCTCTTTTTCAATACCCATGAATGGAGAAACCACAATTGCCAAAATCATTGATATGATAATTACAATTTTTCCAATCCAGACCAATTGTTTCTCAGGCATATCTTTCGCAAAATATGGTCTGAAAACATCCAGCGTAAAAATCGTTGAAATACTATTTGCTTTACCAGCCAAAGAAGCAACTACTGCCGCTGTCAATGCTGCAAATGAAAGTCCTTTTAAGCCAGCAGGTAATAGATTCAATAAAACAGGGTAAGCTCTGTCTTGATTGAAAACACCATCTTTCAACATTTCTTCATGAAACATCCCTTTTTGGTATAAAGCATAAGCGGCTATACCTGGCAATGTTACGATAACTGGCATTAATAATTTCAAGAATGCAGCGAATAATAATCCTTTACGAGCGGTGTCCAAATCTGCACCCAAAGCACGTTGCGTAATGTATTGATTACAACCCCAATAGTTCAGATTCACAATCCACATTCCACCAAATAATACAGTTAGTCCAGGCAAAGACATATAGTTTGAATGAACGTGTGCATCTGCTCCGTCGTTATAAATCATGTGGAAATGGTCGTCGTGGTTTTGAGTCATCATTTTGAAACCATCAACTAATCCACTGATTCCATCCGTTCCAGAAATCATCGTTACTGCAATATAGGTAGCTGCTAAACCTCCAATTACTAAGAAAAATACTTGAATTACATCTGTAAAACCAATGACTTTCATACCACCAATAGTAATAATTACCGCAAAAACAGCCAACATAATCATACAAGTATAAAACTCAATCCCCGAAATCTCAGAAACTGCTAATGCTCCTAAGTACAAAATAGCTGTTAAGTTTACCGTGATATAAAGGATTAGCCAAAAGATAGCCATGATTAAACTCACGGTTTTATTATAACGTTGACTCAAAAACTGAGGCATTGTTGAAATCTTATTTTTCAAATAAATAGGCATGAAAAATACTGCGACAACCAATAGAGTCGCAGCTGCCATCCATTCGTAGGTAGAGATTCCGAGTCCCATCGAGAAACCATTACCAGACATACCAATCATTTGTTCGGCTGAGATATTCGAGGCGATGAGTGAAGCACCAATTGCCCACCAAGTAAGCGAACCTTCTGCCAAAAAGAAATCCTGAGTATTGGTTTCTTTGGCTTTTTTCTTTTGATAAATGTAGTAGCCGTAAAATGAAACTAAAACAAAGTAAAATAAGAATACTGCGTAATCAAGTGTTTGTAAACCTTTTTGTTGCATGGGTTTGATTAGTTTTATGGTTATTTTTGACAGAAATAAAAGTTAAATTTACGATTTAAACCGTAAGTTCATGAGAATAATTTTTAAAATTTATTGTTTTTGTACTAATTTTCTTTCCAAGAATCCTGTTTAGTAGAAAACTCAAATTTCGTGCTATGTATTCCAAAAAGAGGTATGGAATACCGTAATATTTAGTTTTTATTAACTTTCTGAATAAATTAGTACTAAATTTAAACTCTCATTCCTACTCTAACATATACATTCTTTTGACTTTCCTAATGTAATTTAGTAGGATTTATTATTCAAACCGCACGGGCGACACCGTACTATATTGCTATGATTTCTCTCTTCAATTTCCTCTTTGTTATTATTGGTATTATTGCTGGTTTCGGGATTTATGCTGTGTATGCCAAATTCACGACTAAAGAGCAAACGATTATTAAAACTGAGTCAACTATTTTGTTGGAAAAAATTGAAAAGGTCTTTAAAATCGTTTTGGCAGAGGGGCATTTCTCAGAAATTTATGACCATACTTCCGAAAAGGATATTCTGTTTGGACTAACCACACTTAACAAAAAAGCCCTGATTGTAGCCAAAGCGAAAGTTTTGGTCGGTTTTGATTTTGCAAAAGTAAAAATCAGATGGGTGGAGGGTTCTCGGAAAATGATTGTGGAATCTTTCCCCGAGCCAGAAATTTTAAGTGTTGATTCCGACTATAAATTCTATGATATTGACCAAGGACTGTTCAATAAATTCAATAATGAAGAATACACGCAGCTACTTTCTGATGCCAAACAAACCATGCAACACAAAGCTATAGCAAGCGAATTACCAAGAATTGCCAAGAAACAAGCCGTTGTTATGCTGTCGCAAATGGCAGGTACAATGGGCTGGGACATTGATTTTACACTACCAGTTGGCGAAGAACAAAAATTATTGTCAGAAGAAATACGATTGTAGTTTCGATGTTTTTTCGTTGTTTGATGTTCGGTTTTCGTTGTTCGTTTTTTGTCATTGCCTAACATCGAACAACGAAAATCAAGCAACGAAAACCGAACAACGAAAATCAAAAAAATTTGCTTTATTATTTTTTTTCAGTAGATTTACGAAAAAATCGTAGTTAAACGATAAAATCGAATATGAATAATTTAGAAAAATTGACCAAACAGGAAGAAGAAGCGATGCTGATTCTCTGGAAACTTGGCGAAGGCACAATTAGTAATATTTTGGATGCCCTAACCGAACCCAAACAACCATACACAACGCTGGCATCAACCGTGAAAAACCTTGACCGTAAGAATTACCTCAAGATTAAACGTTACGGAAACGTCAATGTCTATTCGCCAGCCGTGACCGAGGAGGTTTACAAAAAACATTTTATGGGTGGTGTTGTAGAAAACTATTTTCAGAATTCTTATAAAGCAATGGTAAGTTTCTTTGCCGAAGAAGAAAATATTTCCACCCAAGATTTGCAGGAAATTATTGATTTAATTGAAAAGAGAAAGAAGTAAAATTTGTTTTTCGATGTTTGATATTCGGAAATAAAATACTTTAGCATAAGTGTCTTGTTTTCAGATACTTATACTAAATTGAACTCATACACTTTTAACTCCTAAACTACCTCCAAAATGACTTTTTTACATCAATATCTCATCCAAGCGAGTATCTGCCTTACGCTTTTGTACGGCGTGTATGCCCTGCTTTTGCGTCAGGATACTTTCCACCAATTGAATCGTTTTTTCTTATTATTGGTCTTAGTTGGCACGGTGATTTTACCAATTTTTGACCTAAGTTTTTTCTTGAAAAATCACCAAGAAATTACCCAAAATGAAGTTGTTCAGTTAATGCCAGATTTGAGTTTCCGACAGCCGCAGAACGTAATTCAGATTAGTGTTTTTCAAATTATTTCCACCTTGTATTGGGCAGGTGTTATTGTTTTTGCAATCCGATTTTTAGTTCAAATCTTATCCGTTTTAGCTCTATTTTTTGAATCTAAGGCTCTGATAATCAGTGGAATAAAAGTAAGAATTTTTGAAAGGAAATTGAATCCATTTTCATTTTTCAAGCTCATTTTTATTAATCCAAACTTACATTCGGAAGAAGATTTAGCTGAAATTTTGGCTCATGAACATACTCATGCACGTCAGCTTCATTCGCTTGATGTGCTATTGGTAGAAGCATTTTTAGTTGTTTTTTGGTTTCATCCACTGGCATGGTTTCAGAGGAAATCCCTCAAACAAAATCTTGAATATTTGACCGATCAAAGTGTGCTTCAATCTGGTTTTGATGCCCAACGTTATCAGTATAGTTTACTGAAAGTCAATGGATTAAAGCCTATTTCAGCGTTGACGAATAGCTTCAATTTTTCAGATTTAAAACTTAGAATCAAAATGATGAATCGTGAACGTTCTGCCCGATGGAAGGCTTCAAAATACGTAATTGCCATACCAGTTTTAGCATTTTTGATGTTAGCTTTCAACATTACGAAAGGGAAGGATTTCGGTAAAAAGAATGTCTTGAAGGAATTAGTAAAAATGGCTCAATCGGTAGAAATTGTGGGGGAGAAAAAAGAAGAGAAAATAGAACAGTTTTCTACAAAAAAGACAGAAAAAATGATTGCTGAAACTGAGTTTCTGTTAGATTCTGTCCAAAAATCAAAGCCTGTAAAAATGGTTATGCCCCAAAGAAATGCTTGGGTAAATATGCTGACAATTGAGATTTTGGATGCTCAAACAAAGAAACCAATGGAGGGCGTTGAGGTGGTTGAAGGGGATGATCTACATTTGAAAAATACAAATTTGGCTGGTATTTGTGTTCTGGAACTTTCTGAACCAAAAGGAATGGGAGATAGAAAATCATTTCAAAGTAATGAAGAAGAAATTTTCAAGAATCAAATTACAATCAAATATCAAAGCCTTGCCCCGCAACAATTTACAATAAATCATTTTGAAAGAAGGATTACCTTCTTATTTGAAAATAATGTTTTTAGCCCTGTACCAAAAGCAGCTTTATTTAAAACTCCAGAAGATGAATTCAATATAAAAAAACCTACCGAAAAATGGTTCTATTGTAAGGAAGATATTATCAAAGAATTGAAACAAACTCAGTCATTGGCATCGCATCAGCGACCAGCGTATGTGATTAATAAACAAGCAGTTGGTCAAGATTATAACTGGGATTTGGTATCAATCAATTCCATTCTAAATCTTAATTATTGGACACCAAAAGAAGGTTGTAGCATGACATTTCGTTATGGAGAAAATGCCGTGAATGGTGTTTATGAACTGGTTGTTTTGGAGAGGGTTGAAGTACCTAAACCCGAATACAATCCTAAAGAATATTTCCCTGTTTCAAAAGCAATTACGCCAACCAGAGCTTGTACACCTACAAGAAGTTTTCCTGAAAATGCACTATACGTAGTTGACGGAGAAATAGCCGAAC
>JAAFJL010000165.1 GCA_013298865.1 Cytophagales bacterium
ACGATTTGCACAAGACAGATGTTAAATTATTAGAGAAAATCGAAGAATTGACATTGTACATGATTGAAATGAAGAAAGAAAACGAGCAATTGAAAAAAGACGTTGATTCTTTAAAGAAAAGAAGAAAATAAGATTAATTCTATGAAGTTCATAGGTGAAATTCTAAATAATTAATTTTAATTTTCGATATCATGAAAAAGTTTTTTAAAATACTAACAATAGCTATTCTTGCCCCCGTGGGAGTGAGTATGGCCCAAGAAACAGATTTGACAATCTCTCAGCCTATTACTTATGGTAGTACTCGCCATGAGCAGGCTTTTGAGAAAATCACTGCTACTAATACCGTTGAGACTAAATCAAAGGTGCAATACGAAGCAGGAAAAGCTGTAATTATGTTGCCTGGTTTCGTAGCAGAGAAAGGGACTTCTTTCAAAGCTAATATTGCGAAGATTGAAAGAGTGGAAGGCTACAAAGAATCAAATGTGATTTCTATGACTGCCACACCAAATCCTTTTGTACTTGAGACTGAGATAGAATATTATCTTCCACAAGCAGGTAAAGTTTCTTTAGTCGTGAACAGCTTTACAGGTATTCCAGTAGCTACTTTAGTGAATGATGAATACCAAGAAGCAGGAACGCACAAAGCAAAATTCAATGCTCAGAACGCTGTTGCAGGGACATATCTTTACACAATCAAAACTGATAGAAGTGTAATCTCAAAGAAATTGACAAAACAATAAAAATTGTCAAAATACAATAAAACAGAAAGCCTATTTTCGCAAGAAAATAGGCTTTCTGTTTTTATAGTCCCTCTCAGCAGGAGCTACAGTTTATACACAAGTCTATAAGTATTTGAAAATGAGTTAGTTAATCTCTCCAAGTGTTCCCCTTCTCAGAAGGAGAAGGGGTTAGGGGATGAGGTCAAAAGGTCATTTTTAGGGAAAAACTAACAACTTTGCCCAGTTTATTGCTCATTTACTTAAAACAATATGAACCAGAAATACTTGTGTATAAACCGTAGCTCAGCAGGAGAGGGGTTGGGGAGAGGTTTTTATACAAACCTAAACCGTCTTAATCTTCAACTCATTCAACTGCTTTTGATCAATAGTTGAAGGGGAGTCTATCATAACATCTCTGCCTGAGTTATTTTTCGGGAAAGCAATAAAATCTCTGATTGAATCTGAACCTCCGAAAAGAGAACAAAGTCTATCGAAACCGAATGCTAATCCTCCGTGTGGAGGAGCTCCAAATTCAAAGGCATCCATTAAAAAACCGAATTGATGTTTTGCTTCTTCATCAGAAAACCCTAAGACTTCAAACATTTTTGCCTGTAATTCTTTCTGGAATATTCTAATTGAACCACCACCAACTTCTACGCCATTGATTACCATATCATAAGCATTAGCCCTGATTTTACCGTATTCTCCAGAGGCTAAATACTGAATATCTTCTGGCTTTGGAGAGGTAAAAGGATGGTGCATAGCAAACCATCTATCATCTTCTTCGCCGTATTCTAACAAAGGAAAGTCAACAACCCAGTGTACAGAATAATTATTAGGGTTACGGAGTCCTAATCTGTTGCCCATTTCCAAGCGTAATTCATTCAATTGCTTTCTCACTTTGTCACCGTCTCCAGAAAGAATCAATATTAAATCTCCTTTCTCTGCCCCGAAAGTTGTTGCCCATTGCTTTAAATCTTCTTCTGAATAGAATTTATCAACCGAAGATTTCAAAGTTCCATCAGCATTGTAACGCATATAAATCATCCCTTTTGCACCAATCTGGGGACGCTTTACAAAATCAGTTAATTCGTCCATTTGCTTTCGAGTATATTCAGCACAGCCTTTCACACAAATTCCAACCACAGTGTTAGCATCATCAAAAACAGCAAACCCTTTACCAGAAGTTAAATCAATATCTTCACTTTTCAATTCCTTGAATTCCATACCAAAACGAATATCTGGTTTATCGGAACCGTATGTTTTCATTGCGTGTGCGTAGGTCATACGAGAGACTTCACCAATATCAATTCCTTTTACCTCTGTAAATAAATGACGAATTAATCCCTCGAACATATTCAAAATATCTTCTTGTTCTATAAAAGACATCTCACAGTCAATTTGAGTAAATTCTGGCTGACGGTCTGCACGTAAATCTTCGTCACGGAAACATTTTACAATCTGATAATATCTATCAAATCCAGAAACCATCAATAGTTGTTTGAAGGTCTGTGGCGACTGTGGAAGGGCGTAAAATTCACCAGGATTCATTCTTGAAGGAACAACAAAATCTCTTGCACCTTCAGGAGTAGATTTAATCAAAACTGGGGTTTCAACTTCAATAAAATCTTGATTATCTAAGTAATTTCTTGTAAATTTTGCCACTTGATGACGCAAAACAAGATTCGCCCGAACTGGATTTCTGCGTAAATCAAGGTAACGATATTTCATCCTAATGTCATCACCACCGTCAGTTTTATCTTCAATCAAGAAAGGGGGTAGTTTTGCAGGGTTCAAAATCGTGACATTACTGACTTTTAATTCTACATCACCAGTAGGAATTTTGTCATTCTTCGCCAATCTTTCGATAACCGTACCAGTAGCAGCAATGACAAATTCACGGCTGAGTGTTCTGACAGTATCTAAAACAGCTTTATCCGTTTTACTTTCTTCCAAAATCAATTGCGTAATGCCGTAGCGGTCACGAAGGTCAATGTAAATCATACCGCCTTTGTCTCTTACAACCTGTACCCATCCGCAGAGGGTCACTTCTTTATTGATGTCGGTGAGGCGGAGTTCACCATTTGTATGAGTTCTTAACATATTAAATCTTTTATTTTTACAAAATTACGCATTCCTACAAGGTTTTAAAACTATTTTGGGTCTTTATAGATTGTTAGTTGATAGGACTGAAAATATTTATAAAGCATTGGCAATTTTTTTAACTTAAAACTTGTCAACTTAAAACGTATCAATTGACTGATTTATGAAAAAAGTTGCCATCATCGGGGCAGGAATTGCGGGTATTGCTTCGGCGATAAGATTGGCTCATCAGGGGAATGAAGTCTCTGTGTTTGAAGCCAATGCCTATCCAGGAGGGAAACTGAGTAGCTTTGAATTAAACGGCTATCGTTTTGATGCTGGACCATCTCTTTTTACTTTACCACATTTGGTAGAAGAACTTTTTACTTTAGTTGGAAAAAATCCTTCGGAATTCTTTGAATATCAGAGACTTGAAGAAATTTGCAAGTATTTCTGGGAAGATAAAACGCAATTAACTGCTTGGTCTGACCTCAATAAATTCGCTCAAGAAGTAGAAGAAATTACAGGAGAATCTGCTTCAAAAATTATTCAGTTTCTGAAAGATTCTGCCTTTAAATACGAAGTTTTAGATGGTTTATTTCTGCAAGATTCCCTGCATAAAATCTCGACCTGGACTTCTAAAAAAGCATTAAAAGGCTACTTGAATTTACACAAATTGGGTATTTTCGGAACGATGAATCAGGCAAATGAACAACTTTTCAAGAACCCCAAAGTTGTTCAAATTTTCAATAGATATGCAACCTATAACGGTTCAGACCCGTACCAAACGCCCGCAACAATGAATATAATTCCACATTTGGAGTATAATGTTGGAGCATTTTTTCCAAAAAAAGGCATGGTTGACATCACCAATTCATTAGTAAAATTAGCCGAAAGTATAGGCGTGAAATTTTATTTTGAGACAAGAGTAGAGGAAATCATTATTGGAAATGAAGAAGTGAAAAAGCTAAAGGTTAATAAGGCAGAAGATATTTTAAATACAAATGTAGAACCTCATACCTATAATGCTGTCATCTCCAACATGGACGTAACCCATACATACAGAAAACTTTTACCCAAGGAAAAGCACCCTGATTTCCTATTGAATCAACCTAAATCGAGTTCTGGAGTTATTTTTTATTGGGGGATTAAACAGCAATTCCCTCAGTTAGGGCTACACAATATTCTGTTCAGTGATAATTATAGACAGGAATTCAAGACGATGTTTGACCAAAAAGATATTTACTCAGATCCTACGATTTATATCAATATTACTTCAAAACATAAAGCAGATGATGCTCCCGAAGGTTGCGAAAATTGGTTTGTTCTCATCAATGCTCCCGCTAATGCTGGGCAAGATTGGGATAAAATTATTGCTACTTTGAAACAAAATGTATTGGCAAAAATCAATCGAATTCTGGGAGTAGATATTTCTGAACTAATTGAATGTGAGGAGATTCTCGACCCAAGAACGATAGAATCTAAAACCTCTTCTGCACAAGGAGCTTTGTACGGAAATTCTTCCAATAATAGGTATGCAGCATTTCTAAGACACGCTAATTTTTCTTCCAAAATCAAAGGTTTGTATTTTGTGGGTGGGAGTGTACACCCAGGAGGAGGCATTCCACTGGCACTTTCTTCGGCAAAAATTATGGCTGATTTATTCAAATAGTGATGAATGTCGTCAGAAGACCCATTTTTCACACTTCTTAACAAAAAACCTGACTCAATCAGGAGATAGCTTCATATCTTTGTAGAGTCAAAAGTATTTTAAAGTAACCTGTAACAATTCAAACTTAGAGGCTTAGAGGATTAGAGCTATTATTTTGCCGTTTCTCTAATTCTCTAAACCTCTAAGTTTCATTTGGGTTGTGTCTAATTTTTTGTTAATGAAAATTCTTGATAAATACATTCTAAAAAAATTCTTTTCCACTTATTTCTTCGCTGTTCTTATCATCGTGGCTATCATTGTGGTGATTGACTATACAGAAAAAGTGGACGACTTTATCAATAAAAAAGCTCCTACCCATGCAATTATTTTTGATTACTATCTCAATTTAATTCCTTATTGGGCAAATTATATTAGCCCATTGATGGCGTTCATTGCGACGGTATTTTTTACCGCAAATTTGGCAGCCAGAACAGAAATTATTGCAATTCTGAGTACTGGAGTTAGTTTTTTGCGACTAATGGTTCCTTATGTAATTGGCTCAACATTGGTGGCATTACTCACTTTTTACATGGTTGGTTGGGTGATTCCTAATTCTAACAAAACCAGAATTGCTTTTGAACGAAAATATGTAAAGGATGCCTATCGCTATGGCGGACGAGATATTCACATTAAAATTGCGCCTGAAATTTATGCCTACATGGAAAGTTATGAGGAAAGCTCAAAGACGGGTTATCGGTTTACACTTGAAAAAATTGTGAAAAACCGTCTCAAAATGAAACTCTTAGCTGACCGTATTACTTGGGATTCTACCAGAAAAAAATGGACAATTTTTGATTATAGAGTTAGAACTATCGAGGGAGATGCCAAGGAGCAACTGAGCTACGGTATGAAAACCGATACGACACTCAATCTACTTCCAAAAGATTTTGACAGTAAATACCAGCTTCATGAAACCTTTACGATTGATGAATTGAATCAGTACATCAATAATCTTCGAACCCGTGGAGCAGACGGCATTGAGGTTTTTTTGGTAGAACGTTACGCAAGGTATGCGAACCCATTTGCCATTATTATTCTGACGTGTATTGGGCTAATTGTCTCTGCCCGAAAATCCCGTGGGGGCGTGGGTTTTCAGATTGCTTTAGGGTTTATGCTGGCATTTATTTATATCATGTTTTTCATGATGAGTAAAGGTATTGCCGAATCTGGAAATCTAAATCCATTGTTGGCAGTTTGGCTACCAAATATCGTTTTTGGGGGTGTGGGTGTACTTTTATATTTTACTGTGCCAAGATAAACGTTATGAATCCAACTTTCAGAGACTATCTCAAACTCCACTTTTTAGTACTTATTTTTGGGTTTACTGCCATTCTTGGAACGTTAATTTCAACACACCCCATTAGTGTAGTCTTTTTCAGAACATTGCTTGCTACCATCGGGATGTTGGTTTGGTCCTATTTTGGTAAATTTTCTCTGAAAGTAAATACTGTCACTGTCATCAAACTTCTACTGACTGGTATAATCGTAAATCTCCACTGGTTTTTATTCTTCCAATCTTCTCGGATTTCAAATGTTGCCATTTGTTTAGCAGGTTTTTCGACAGCCTCGCTCTGGACAAGTTTGATAGAACCTATTGCCACAAAACGCAAAGTTTCTTTTCTCGAAATCACTTTTGGAATTATAGCAATACTGGGATTGGGAGTCGTTTTTTTCTCGGTGACAGATAAAATTTGGGGCTTAGTATTTGGTGTATTATCGGGATTGACGGGAGCAATTTTCACAGTAATTAATGGGCAATTTACCAAAAATCATGACTCCAAAATTATCACTTTCTACGAAATGATGGGAGCGGGGCTTTCTGCCATAATTATTTTTCCAATCTATCAATATTTTGAAGTTGACGCTATTGATTTTATACCAAAAGGGCTTGATTGGCTCTGGTTGGGGCTTCTGAGCTTCGTTTGTACAGTTTATGCTTTCTCTGCGTTTACAGGAATGTTAGTCAAATTCTCGGCTTTTACTGTAAATCTCACCATTAATTTAGAACCATTGTACGGGATTATTTTAGCATTTATTATTTTTGGAGAAAAAGAAAAAATGACAACCAATTTTTATCTTGGTACAGCAATAATAGTAGGCTCAGTTTTACTATTCCCCATAATTAAAAACAGAAAACAGTAATCAGTTATCAGTGAACAGTCAGCAGAAATCAGTAAACAGTAATCTGTTAACCAGTTATAGAATGTAGAGACCAATTGCAATCTGTTCACTGATACCTGCAAACTGTTCCCTGCAAACTGATTACTGCTAATTATTCCCTGATAATTGTTTATTGATAATTGTTAATTGAAAAGATGTTACTAAATCCCAGAATATTAGCTACCATACTCGGCTGTACCATTGCGATACTGACGACTTCTTTTTTGGCTTTTCTGCCAGAATCTAATGCCAATGTACTTTTTGTTGCCTTCATGGCAAGTTCCGTGATTTCAGGAATTCTGATTTATTTTATTTTAGATTATTTGATTTTTCAGGAAATAAATAAAATGTATGACACCATTAACCGTCTGAAAATGAAGGACTTTGGTGTTTCTCGGAAAAAATTGATTCGGATTAATAACCCCCTCAAAAAACTCAACGACGAACTCTTTGTCTATGTTGCTAAAAAGGAACAAGAGGTAAATGAACTGAAACGCTTGGAAAAATTTAGAAGAGAGTTTTTGGCAAATGTTTCGCATGAACTGAAAACCCCAATTTTTGCTGCACAAGGTTTTGTCCATACGCTTCTGGACGGTGCAATGGACGATGAGGACGTAAGAGAAAAATTTCTGAATAAAGCCGCCAAAAGTTTAGACGGATTGGATATTTTAGTGAAAGATTTACTAACACTTTCACAAATGGAAACTGGTGAAATCAAGATGAATCGGGAGCCTGTAAATATGCGACAAGTAACAAAAGAAGTATTTGACCAATTGGAAAGTAAAGCAAAAGCGAAAGGTATTAGTCTGATAATGAGTGGTTTACAAGAAAAAATATTGGTTAAGGCTGATTCACAGAGAATAGGACAGGTAATGACTAATTTGGTTGAAAATGCGATAAAATATGGAAATCAAGACGGGAAAGTTTTAGTACAATTCGAGGAAGAGAAAAAAGATTGGAACGTCATAGTTAAAGACGATGGTTTAGGAATTGCACCAGAACATTTAAGTCGTATTTTTGAACGTTTCTATCGGGTTGATAAAGCCCGTAGCCGTTCAGATGGTTCTTCTGGTCTGGGACTCGCCATTGTGAAGCATATTTTACAAGGGCATAAAACTAAAATTACGGTAGCTTCGCAGCCTGAAAAAGGAACAACCTTTAGTTTTAAATTAGATAAAGTCTAATTTTGGATAATGTAAATTGAAGCTGTCCAAAAGAAAATTAGAAATACCACAATCCGTATGAAAAAAAACCTTCAGATTGAAGCTAATTCTGCTGTACCAAAATACCAACAAATTGTTGACGATGTAATAGAGAAAATTCATCAGGGAATACTTCAAAAAGGTAATCAGTTATTGACCATCAATGAAGTTAGAAATGCCAATGGTTTAGCTCGAATGACAATTATCAAGGCTTATGAAGAACTAAGAGCAATGGGTATAGTAGAGGCTCGTCACGGGAAAGGGTATTTTATCACGAAAGATGAAGTAAAAATTGCCCTCAATATTTTTGTTCTCTTCGACGCCATGAATGACTACAAAGAAACGCTCTTTAATGCCATGAGGGAATCCTTTGGAGAATCTGCAACTATGAACATATTTTTTCACTATCATGACATGAAAGTGTTTGAAAATCTGATAGTTAGCAATCTTGGCAATTATAATCACTATATCATAATGCCACATTTCAATGAGGATGTCTCTGAAATTGTGAAGCAAATTCCCAAAGAAAAATTACTGATTCTCGACCATGATGTTGAACAATTAGGACAAGATTACACTGTTTTGTATCAAGATTTTGAGGAAAACATCTATCAAGGATTGTCTGATGCTTTACAGAAAATCAGAAAATACGAGTCACTGACTTTGTTTTTAAGCAAAAAACATTTTCAATACACACCCACAGGTATTGTTGCAGGTTTCAAAAAATTCTGTCAGGAAAATAACATTCAACACGCTATTGTTGATAATCTGGATGAAAATTCTCTCCAAGAAAATCATGCTTATTTGCTTTTCTTGGAAAGTGATTTAGTGAGAATTGTAAATTGGGCAGACAAGAAAAATCTAAAATTTGGGAAAAATATAGGTTTGATTTCTTATGATGATACCCCAATAAAAGCACTCTTGGCACATACAGGTATTACAACAATTTCAAATAATTTTATGGAGATGGGCAAGACGGCAGCTTCAATGATATTGTCACGCAAAAAAGGTAAAATCGTTAGCCAATGTTCACTGATTGACAGAGAGAGTTTGTGATAAAAGCAGTTGTTTAATTTTAAGTTAATTCATTGAAAAGGAAAAATAGACATAAGTATCTAATAATCAAATATTTACAATTATTATTCTCAAACAAAAAACCCTGACAGCTTAAAAACTATCAGGGTTTTTTGTTTGAGAACCTAAATCCACTTATTTTTCTACTTGAGAATAATGAAGTTCCATTGGAGTTGCTCTTTCAAAGATTTTTACGATAACATTGAGTTTCTTTTTGTCTTCAAATACTTCTTCAACAGTACCCACAAAGCCTGTAAATGCTCCATCAATTACCGTAATAGATTCTCCTTTTTTGAAAGAAATATTTGATGATAATTCCTCAACTGCTGATACCTCGTCGATTTTTCCCAAAATACGTTTCACTTCTGAGTCACGCAAAGGAATAGGAGTTTTAGAAGTCTTTCCATCGTTCCAACTCAAGAAACCAATTACACCTGGCATAGAGGTTATCATGTGGGCAACCTCACCGTATTTGATGTCTGCTTCCACGAAGATATATCCTGCAAAGAGTGTTTTTTCTCTCATAACTTTTTTACCGTTACGGAGTTCAATAATTTTTTCGGTAGGTAATATGATTTGGGGAACATATTCACCCAATTCTCTACGGGCTATTTCGTTTTCAAGGTAGGTTTTAATCTTTTTTTCCTGACCTGAAACGGCTCTTAGGACGTACCAGCTTGTTTCTGCCATAGTTGTACTTGTTTATGGTTAAGTAAATTGATAGTGAACTATCTACTACTAAGGAACAATGAAATAATGACTTATAAAATTTTAGGGTAATTGTTTCATAGATAGTTTTGTCAGTTTTTGAAGCGAATAGCACCGCTATTTAATGAAATAACTGGCAAAAATATCTTTTAAACAATAGCATAAAAATTATAAGCTATTGTTTTATTGTTCCTAAATGACTTAGAACGACTGATAGAATGCTTCAAGACCTTCTTTGAAACCTAAGTCCATAAGACCAACTACCAATGCAAAAATTAAAGATGCTACCAAAACAAGCGTTGAACTTGCTTGAAGTTCAGAAAATTTTGGCCATGTTACGTTTTCAGTTACTTCTGTCCAAGACTCTTTTACAAATTGTTGTATGTTCATTTTCTTAAATGTTTTCTATTATTACTAAATTCTTCGTGGTTATAAACTTTGAAGTTCCGAATTTAGATTTCAAATTTCAAGCCAATTTAAAATTGACTTAGAGTTTGAGCTAAAAATTCGGAACTTCTGAACTTAACTATGCACGGGAACAAGGATTCGAACCTAGACCGAAGGTTTTGGAGACCTCTATACTACCATTATACTATTCCCGTATGTAATGGACTGCAAAGTTAGAATTTTGATTTTACTTTTCAAAGCAACCGTATCAATATTTACAGTATTGATTTAACCTGCCCAATTTTCTCTGTCTAAACTTCTGTACTGAATGGCTTCTGCCAAATGTTCTGTTCTAATATCTTCTGTACCTGCCAAATCTGCAATTGTTCGGGCTACTTTCAGGATACGGTCGTAGGCTCTGGCGGAAAGTTGGAGTTTTTCCATCGCTCTTTTCAAAAGTGTGATACCTGCTTCTGAAATCTGGCATACTTCTTTCACCATTTGCGAAGGCATCATGGCGTTTGAATAAATCTCTTTTTCCTCCGCAAATCGCTGAATCTGTATATCTCTCGCTTTGATGACCCGTTCTCGAATCTGAGAACTGCTCTCTGTTTTACGATTTGAAGAAAGTTGTTCAAATTTTACAGGCGTTACCTCTACGTGTAAATCTATTCTATCTAAAAGTGGTCCTGAAATTTTATTCAAATACTTCTGAACAATCCCAGGTCCACAGACACAATCTTTTTCGGGGTGGTTGTAATAGCCACAAGGACATGGATTCATGGAAGCAATGAGCATAAAATTAGACGGAAATTCAACTGCCCATCTGGCACGAGAAATAGAAACTTTTCTGTCTTCGAGGGGCTGACGCATCACTTCCAATGCAGTTCGTTTGAATTCTGGTAATTCATCCAAAAACAAAACGCCATTGTGTGCCAATGAGATTTCGCCAGGTTGCGGAACACTTCCACCACCTACTAATGCAGCGTCAGAAATTGTGTGATGTGGAGACCGATACGGGCGAGCAGAAACTAAACTCGATTTTGCTCCGAGCTTCCCAGCAACCGAATGTATTTTTGTTGTCTCAAGTGCCTCATGCAAGGTTAGTGGCGGTAAAATTGTAGGCAAACGCTTGGCTAACATTGTTTTTCCTGCTCCAGGCGGTCCAATCATGATAACATTATGACCACCAGCCGCCGCAATTTCTAAGGCTCGCTTGATATTTTCTTGCCCCTGTACATGAGAAAAATCTGCGTCATATTCATTTTGACTACTGGCAAAAACATCTCTGGTATCAATATTTGAAGGTTCAATTTCACGAATTCCAAGAAAATATTCGATGGCTTCCTCCAAAGTTTCTACCCCAATAACTTCTAAATTATTGACAATCCCAGCTTCCATTGCATTCTCTTTGGGAAGAATAAATCCTTTGAGACCACTTTTCCGAGCTTCAATGGCAATGGGTAATGCACCCTTAATTGGTCTGAGGCGACCGTCCAATGAAAGTTCTCCAAGAATGACATAATCTTCGAGATTTCTGTTACGAAAAGTTACTTGTTCAGATGCTTGAAGGATACAAAGGGCAAGTGGTAAATCATAAGAAGATCCTTCTTTGCGGATGTCTGCTGGGGCGAGATTAACCACAACTTTTCTTCTCGGGAAAAAATATCCGCAATGTTTCAGAGCAGCATCAACTCTTTGTTCTGCTTCTTTAACGGCATTGTCTGGAAGCCCGACTAAATAAAAATTTTTCCCTTGGTCAACGCTAACTTCGACAGTAATCATCGTGGCATTTACCCCGTAAACAGCACTTCCGAAGGTTTTTGCAAGCATAGTGGTATAGTGGAGTGGTATAATTTATTTTCTAAATATCAAAGTTACGAAAAAATGAAATAACCCGTTCGGGGTTGTGTAAAAAGTCTAAAGTTAAAAGTTGAAAGTATTTTATGCCGAATAGTATTCC
>JAAFJL010000166.1 GCA_013298865.1 Cytophagales bacterium
TTTGGTCACGAAAGCAGACGGTACAAAATTTGGCAAATCAGAATCTGGCAACGTTTGGCTCGACCGTAATATGACGAGTCCGTTTCAGTTTTTTCAATTTTGGCTGAATACTGCTGATGCCGACTGTCCGAGATTATTACGAGTTTTTACGTTATTGCCAAAAGAAGAAATCGAAGCACTTGAAGCTCAACACGCCGAAGCTCCGCATTTACGCATCATGCAAAAAGCCTTGGCAAAAGAAGTAACAATCAGGGTGCATTCTGAAAAAGATTATGATTTGGTGATGAAAGCCTCTGATGTTTTATACGGAAAAGAAACGCTTTCTGCATTGGCAGGAATGTCGGACTCAGACATAGATACTATTTTTGAAGGCGTTCCACAAACAGAAATTAGCAAGGACGATTATCAAAATTGTGCTAATATCACAGATTTAGTTTCTGTGGTAACGAATAGCGAAATCTATCCTTCAAAAGGAGAAGCACGCAGAGCAATTCAAGGCAATGGACTGAGTATCAATAAAGTAAAAATGCCAGACCCAAATGCTTCATCCAATTTTGAGCTAATGAATGATAAATATTTATTAATAAGTAAAGGCAAAAAACATCATTTATTGAAGGTAGTTTAGGTCGATAATTTACGGAAGTCGTTCTTTTGAAGAACAACTTCCGTATGGACGAATTCCTAATTTTTAATTCTAATCCCTCCCATGAAACCTGAAAAACGTTTTTCTACTCAATCTATCGTAGCTACTATGGCAACTATTGTCAGTGTATGTGCATTAGTGGTTTCCGTGATGCAAACTTACTACCAACATAAATACCTCCACGCTGCGGCATGGCCTCATATTCAGTTAGAAGAGGCGGGATTTGAAAACACTGATTCTACAAAAAATATGGTATCAATCAAATTCATGAATAAAGGCGTTGGTCCTGCAATTATTGAATCAATGACGTTTCAATACAAAGGGAAATCCTACAAAAATGTAGATGAGCTTTCGAAAGAAATCATTGGTAAAAATGACTATATGGGAAGTTTTAAGAAAATCTCAACTGGAGAAGTCGTAGCCCAAAATGAAGCATTTGACCTTGTTTCTATTCAAGGTGCTGCTGCTTCGAGGTTATTTATTGCTGCGATTCCACAAGTCAAAACCAGGATCATTTATACCTCCGTACATGATGAAAAGTGGGAATATCTCTCTGGTTCAGAATTTCCTGATGGGAATAAAACGAATAAATTGAATTAAATTAGTTTACCAAAGTTCTATCAAAAATAATTCTACCAAGTAATTTAACACATTTACCTCATGTCAAAAACTATAAGCTACCGCATCACTTTTTTGTGTATTGCAGCCTTTCTTGTATGGGGCTGTGTAGAACAATACGATGTTACCTTTGACAGGTCAGCGAATGTTCTTTCGGTCGAAGGTACGCTCACAGATACTGACAGTTCAACCATTAAACTTTCTTTTTCAGGCAATAGTCCCCTTGATTTTCAGTTTAAATTCATCGAAAATGCTACTGTTTCGGTATTAGAAAATGGACGAGAAATACTATATGAACATCGAAAAAGAGGGCTTTATATGCCAGTTTCAAAGAGTTTTAGAGGAACGCAAGGGAAAGTTTATCAGCTAAAAATCAAATTAGCAAATGGTTCTATCTATGAATCAACCCTTGATACTATGCTGAAAACTACCAAAATCAATAAAATCTATGATGAATATGATTCAGATAAAGCCAATAAAGGAAGTATTGATGACCCATATAGCAATAAAGAAAAAATAAGAGTCTATGTAGATTTGCCCAGAACAAATAATAAAAAGAATTATTACCTCTATAAATGGACGCATTTTGTGTCTGCCTACTCTTGCGGAGATTGCGAACGAGGGCGATACATTAGGGCTATTCCGAGCGATTGCAGTACTTTTGGCGTGGAATGTGCCGTTTATGACCCTGTTTTTCATCCCTATTTTTTCAGATATTACCCTTGTTCTGGCAATTGCTGGCTGTATTTAGCCAGTAAATATTTCAGAAGCTACACAGATTTTTATGTAACCACCCCCGAAGCAAAACGTGTTTTGGCAGCCGAAGTTCCTTTCAACAACACATCCAAATATTTTATCGTACTTGACCAATTTAGTATTTCAAGAGAAGCCTATCTATACTATCAATTGTTGGAACAGACCAGTAAAAACTCAGGAAGTTTATTTGACCCACTGCCTGTGGCTTTGGTCGGTAATATGTATAATCCACGAGATGCTACCGAAAAAGTAATAGGTTTTTTCACGGTGGCGGGAGTCACAAAAAAGGGTTATCCCATTTTCAAGTCAAAATTTCCATCTATTCCAAATTCCAGAGAGTTAGAAATAGACAATCCTTTTCCAACGCCCAATGGACCTCCTCCAAGAAGAGATATATTCGGTTGTTTTCCGCCCTTTTTTGAATGTAAAAACACAGACATAAGGACGAATATTAAACCTTATGATTGGGATGAATAGAGGAATTATGAATTAAAAATGAAGAATTAAAAATTTCTAAAACTATGAGAAATAGTCTATTCTTGATGATATACAGCCATGTACAATTTGTCACAAAGCAAATAATAGTCCACAGAACCTCACCCCCAACCCCTCTCCTGCTGAGAGGGGAGTATTTGTCGACGAATTTCTCCCCTCTCAGCAGGAGAGGGGTCGGGGGTGAAGTTCTCCGAAAAATCATATATAGTTCGATGATAATATTGCTTCTCAATATCAAAACTTCTGCACAAAATGTGCAAAGGAGTTTCATGTTGGAAGGACTCATTGTTGACAGCCTAACTTCTAAACCTTTGGTGGGGGCTTCTGTAAAAATTGATTTCAAAAAAGGCATTAAAACCGATGCACAAGGGCGGTTTTCTTTCTTGTGTGATACTGGCAAAGAATATGCCTTTGGAGTTAGTTATGTAGGTTTTAGGAATTATAATAAAAAAGTGGTTTTTACAGAAAATGTACTATTCAGAATTGCTCTTTCTGAAATCTCAAAGGAATTAGAGGAAGTTTCTGTTTCGGGTGGTGGATACCAGAAAAATATCCGAAATCTGCAAGTGGGTGTGCAGCAATTGTCTATCAAACAACTCCAGAAACTCCCTGCCGCAATGGGAGAAATTGATATTTTACGGGGACTCCAAACTTTGCCTGGCGTTACTTCTGTGGGCGAAGGTTCAAACGGAATTAATATTCGTGGTGGCTCTACTGACCAAAATCTGATGGTTTTCGATGAAGCTCCAATCTTTAACCCAACCCACCTTTTCGGACTCTTTTCTGCCATTCCTCAAGAAAGTATCAGCTCTTTGGAATTGTACAAAGGGGCAATTCCTGCTCACTTTGGCGGACGGGTCGCTTCCGTGGTGGACATTGGCATGAGAAACCCAGATTTAGAACATTTCAAAATGAGTGGTGGGATTGGTTTGGTCTCGAACCGTTTGGCAATGGACATTCCTTTGCAAAAAGAAAAAATGGGGATAATGTTAGCTTCACGTGCTTCATTCAATGATTTTTTGTTGAAAACCAGTGCAGATTTAGCCAATAAGAAAGCGAATTTTGTAGAGTTAGCATCCAAATTTTACTGGAGATTAGGCAAAAAAGATGTTATTTCTTGGTCAGTTTTCACAACAAAAGACTACACAAAATTAGACGGAATTAGTTTGAACAAAGAAAACAGTGGAGCTTTAATCACTGAAATTCGATACAATGTTTTGAACAGTACGCTTCGTTGGACACACCGTTTTTCTGACAAACTCAACTTTCAAGCAGTGGGCGTTTTCTCTGATTATTCTCCGAGTTTGACATCCCCTGATTCTGTTTTGTTTTCAAAAGTAGAAAGCGAAATTCATTACCGAAAATATGGGGCAAGTCTTAATTATTTACCCAATGATAACCACCAAATTGAAGTCGGAGTGAATTTGATAACCTATCGAATAAATCCTGGCAAACGCACTGATAATGATGTAGTTATCGTGAATTTGCCCGAAGAAAAATCGAATGAATTTGCGGTTTATGCAGAGGATAATATTACAGTTTCAAAGAAATTCAGTATTTCTGTGGGTTTAAGAGCTTTGTATTTTCAGAATATCGGAAATGCCACTGTGCGGTTATATAAAGATGGAGAAATTCGTTCTGAAAATACTGTTACCTCCGAAAAACAATATGGTGCTGGCGAGGCATATAACTCCTATTCTGGTCTTGAACCTCGCTTGGGCATGAGATTTTTGATGACTGAAAATAGCTCTTTGAAATTGGGGGCAAACATTATGCGACAGTATATTCAGATTATCACGAATAGCCTTACGCCTTTGCCAACATCTCGCTGGAAGACTTCGGACGCTACGCTAAAACCCCAAGTGAGTTCTTTGATTTCATTGGGATATTTTCAGAATTTTAAGGACAATATCTATGAAATTTCTTCGGAAATCTATTTCAGACATACCGATAACATTACGGATGTTCGCCCAGGAAGTGATTTCTTGCTAAAAAACTTTGTGGAAACCGAACTGATTCAAGGTACAAACCGCTCGTATGGGCTGGAATTGATGGTAAGCAAAAAGAAAGGAGCTACAACTGGCTGGTTGAATTATACTTACGCAAGGTCTGAAAATCAGATTAAAGGGCGTGGTTTTTTTGATGAAGTAAATAATGGAAATTTCTACCCGACCAGCTATGACAGACCGCATAGTTTGAATGCCAATATTAGTATTTCTCCGACCAAGACCCACACATTTTCGTTTGCTTTTGCCTACGCAACTGGCAGACCGTACAGTAAACCCGATGGTTTAGTGAATTTGGAGGGAAGAGTTTATCCAGTTTATTTGACCAGAAATCTTGATAGAATTCCTGATTATCACCGACTTGATTTTTCTTGGACAATCAAAAATCCATCACTCCAGAAACGGGATTGGGAAGGTTCTTGGACATTCACGGTTTTCAATTTGTATAGTTATCGAAATCCGTATTCCATCTTTTTCAGAAATGACAGAGGTTCAACCCAAAGTTATAAACTCTCAGTTTTTGCTGCTACCATTCCTTCTTTGACTTATAATTTTAAGTTTAAGTGAGCAGGTTATCATCAACCCTTTGCAGCAGAATCCAAATATCTTCTGAAAGTATCTTTGCCTATCCATGATGCCACTGGATAACAATAGCGATAGAACCACCACATCAGTTTGGCATAAAATGGGAATACGATGAGTTCTTTATTCTTGGCTACGCTGTCCACAATGATTTGGGAAGCGGTATCTAAAGGAACAATTTTGAAAGGAATTGTGGCTAATAAGGAAGCAGCAGGTAAATCCCGAATGGCACTTTCGTAGATATTGGTTGCTACAAAACCTGGACAAATAGCAGAGACTTTTACACCATAAAATTTACCTTCAATCCTAAGCGAACGACTCATACCTAAAACCGCAAATTTAGAGGTTGCATAAGGCACAGCCGTTGGAAAGGGCGTTAATGCTGCCAAAGATGCCGTATTGACAATATGTCCAAAGCCTTGTTTTACCATTAATTTATAGACCAATTCACAGCCATAAACCATACCGTTTAGGTTTACACCGAGGACTTTGTTCCAATCATCAATAGAAGTTTCGTGGCAGGGTTTCGAGATACCAATTCCTGCATTATTGAAAAAATAATCTATTCGTCCGAACTCTTCAACGGTAGAATTTACCAGACTTTTCATCTGCTCATAATCCGTTGTATCAATGTATTTAGCAATAGACTTTCCACCTTTTTCAGTAATAATTGATGCTACTTTTTGGGCAGATTCAAGATTAATATCAGCAATTACTACGACTGCCCCACGCAAAGCAATTTCCTGAGCAATGCCTTTACCCAAACCAGAGCCTCCGCCCGTAATAAGTACGATTTTTTGAGAGAAAATAGTCATTTTTTTGTTCGTTTTTCGATTTTCGTTGCTCGTTTTTTGTTGTTCGATGCTCGTTTTTCGTTACTCGATGTTAGTTGTTTGATGTTCGTTGTTCGGGATTAGGCAATCGAAAATCGAACAACGATAATCGAACAACGAGCAACGACAATAGAATAACGAAAATCGAACAACGAAACTAAAGTAATTCCTCCGCTTTTGCTCTGAAAATTTCTTGGTAAGCGTCAAGATAATTCTCTAATTTCCAAGAGCTTATGTCCATTTTCGACACAGGAAATTCTTGAATTCTTCCGTTATTGACAAATACCAAAGTTTCTGAATATTTGGTTTCAGTCACACTCGGACGAATCCGTAATCCATGTACCAAAGCCCAAGAAACAAAGGGCTGTCCGACAACCTGAATGCCCAATTCTGACAATATCAAAACGGGTTGCGGTTTTGCTTGTCTGATGTGAAGATAAAATAGAAAACAAGCAATTCCCAGAGCAAGTAAAGCTCCAATATTTTCGCCCCGAACCATGAAAAAAGTAGCATACAAAAACACTCCCAAACCCCCAAGCATAAAAGTAGGGGTTTCTGAAGGTTTTGAATATATGATTGTTTCTGGGGGCATTGTGTTTTTGGCTTTTGGCTATCAGCTTTTGGCTTTGGGCATTTCTATATTCGTAGCAAATCTGCGATGAACAGCACATTCTATCATTCTATCATTCACTCAATCACTCATTAAATCCCCTACCTCCTCTTCGTCTCCAAGCCGTAGCCTGCCAAAATAGAACGAGCAAGAGCCGATTTATGTACTTCGTCTGCACCGTCGTAGATTCTGGCAGCACGTTCGTGGCGGTACCAAAATGACAACAAAGTATCATCCGTAATACCCAAAGCTCCGTGTACCTGAATCGCCCTGTCGATGACATCGAGCATGATTTTAGCACAGAAAAATTTAATTTCCGAAATCTGATTACGAACCGCCGCCGCTCCGAATTTATCAATATTATCTGCCGTTCTGAGTACCATCAAACGAGCAGCATCTATCTCCGCCCGACTTTCTGCAATCCAAAACTGTACGATTTGCTTTTCGCCCAGAAACGTACCATCGCCCATGTCACGAGAAGCCGCACGCTTACACATGAGGTCGAAGGCACGCTCAGAAGTACCAATCCAACGCATACAGTGGTGGATTCGTCCTGGTCCCAGACGTTCCTGTGCCAACATAAAGCCCATTCCTTCGGCAGCGATGAGATTAGTAACGGGTACTCGACAATTTTCAAAAGTAACTTCTGCATGGCTCGACCAATGGTCAGAAGGCTCGCCCATGATAGAAATATTTCTTACCAACTTAAAACCAGGCGTATCCGTTGGAACAATGATTTGACTTGAACGTTTGTGCGGAGCAGCATCAGGGTTTGTTACCGCCATCACCACGGCAAAAGCAGCACCATCAGCCGAAGAAGTAAACCATTTATGTCCATTCACGATATAATGGTCACCATCACGGACGGCAGTTGTTCCCAAATTCACGGGATTTGACCCTGCAAATTCAGGCTCAGTCATGGCAAAACATGAGCGTATTTTTCCTTCAATCAAAGGATGCAAAAAGCGGTCTTTTATTTCCTGAGAAGCGTATTTTCCAATTAATTCCATATTGCCAATATCGGGGGCTTGGCAATGAAAAGTATAATGTCCAAAAGGCGTAGTTGCCAGTAATTCAGACACTTGACCAAATTCGCAGAGGGTCAGTCCTAAGCCGCCTTCTTCTTCGGTGTGTTGCAAACCCCACAGCCCTGCTGCCCTGACCAACTCCCGTTTTTGGTCTAAAATTTTAGCCACTTTTGAGAACTTCCCCGTGAGATGTTCAGAGGTTTCGAGTGGATAGATTTCATTGACCAAAAACTCTTTAATTTTTGGTAAAATAGTTTTTAACTTGTCCGTTAAGAAGAGCGTTTCCTGCATTTGTTGAAGAATAAAATGGTAAAAATACTTATACCGCAAGTTAGTAAAAATGAGGAATTAAAATTGAGGAATTGAAAATTAAAAATGGGGGGATGTATTATTTTACCAGCGTTATAAACGCTGAGTGATTCCACACTCGTTACAAACGAGCGGGAGCTATCCTTCACAAAACCCTATTCAGCATTCTCCAAGAAAATGATATATTTGTGAATCAAAAATAAATCCTACGAAAATGGTTGCAGAAAAAATAAAATACAGAACAGGCACAATGACAAAATCGCCTGACCTGATGTCGGAAAAAGAATTCCAACAATGGGAGGAAAAATGTAATCGTGAAACACGAGAATATCTTTTTTCTTTAGGACAGCCCTTGGTCTATTTTATTGATAATCAGACAGTTATTGAATATAGTGATGGAACAATTGAGTACAGAAAATGAATATATATATCGTTGCAGGTCCTCCTGGCATAGGAAAAAGTACTTCAAGTTTAAGATTTCTCCCTAAAAAAACTATCATAATTGACCATGATTTAGCTGCTTATCAATACAAGAAAGAAGGTTTTGCCGATTATAAAGAATTAGGAATCATGAGTGGGAATCAACAAATTCGTTCCAATCTTTTTGCGAAGGAGAGTTTTGCTTTAGAATTAAACTTGGGCTTCCAGTCTCATTATGACTATCTCAAATCGTTGGCTCATTTTGACTCCAATAACAAAATACATCTCATTTTATTTTTTACAGATTCTTTAGGTTTGTGTTTGACAAGAGCAAATATTAGACATAAAAGTGGTGGACACTTGGTAAAGCCTGAAATCGTTACAGAAATGTACGAAAGTACAATTCCGCTTTTGAAAGAAAATATTTCCATCTTTAAATCAATGACTTTTATTGACAATGCAAATACCATTGTGAGAAAAGTCAAAGCCAATAATCCTCCAAATTGGATAAAAGATAACGATTTGGAACAGTATTTATAAGTTGGTATTTTACTTTAGGCTTGCTTTTGTTCACTATAAATTTTCCTACAAAACCTGCTGGTTCTTACAAAAATAGGTTGTCCTCCCTCCTACTTTTGAGATGCTGATTTCTTCGCCACATTCTGGACAAATTCCTAATTTGGGGTCTTGCATCCCTGCCCGCCCCCAACCACGAGAATGTATCAGGAAATTCATAGGAAAGTCATCATAATTTGCTTGTGAATCAATCGCAGTTTGAATTACAAATCGCATAGATTGATGAATATTAATTATCTCATTTTCAGACAATTGACTTGCTTTTTTCTCAGGACGTATTTTTGCTTGAAACAGCACTTCGTCCACAATCCAATTACCAATTCCAGCTACCGTTGACTGGTCGAGGAGAACGGATTTCGTGGGTGCATTCTTTTTATTGAGTGTTTTTGAGAGTTCCTCTACCGTAATTTCTAAGGCATCTTTATTGATTTTTTTGCGAGTAAGATACGCTTCAATATCTTCTACAATTCCAATTTTCTCAAATTTTCTGGGACATAAAAAACCTAATTTGAAACCGTTGGCAAACTTAAAGATTATCCTCGCAAAACGGGGCGTGTCTTCATCGTCTTTGAAATAGGCTAAATCGCCCGTCATGCCGAAGTGAAAATGTAGCCAATACGGAGCGTCTAACTGGGCAAAAAGATTTTTACCAATTCGTTTAGTACCAATAAATTGATGATTTTTTAATTGCAGATTCAGCGTATCGTAATCAGTCGTGAGGAGTTTTGTATCTTCCACATAAACATCGCTAATGGGCTGATACAGACTGGTTTCTTCAAAATAACGGCGATAGGTTTCTACTTCTGGAAGTTCGGGCATGGGCTTGATTTTTAAGAATTCTTGTAGGCAGAACCGTAGAACAAGAGGTTTTGTTATAAAACTTAGAGTATGAATAATACTGCTACTTCAGTATGTTCGCACTATTCAGCACTCTCTAACAAAATAATACGGAATACACCGAAAAACCTTTTGTCGAATAATCAATCTTCAATTCTATGCTTTACTTTTCTAAACTAACCTTTCTTTCGCCAAACACTTCTCTTTCCAAATTTTTCTTATAATAATTCAATTTCTAAGCAATAAAATGTAACTCCTCAAAGAATTCTACCAAATTTTCTCCATTTTTTAGTGGTTTAATACTAACTTGCATCCTGAAAAAAATAGTTATTTCGATGTCCCTTTTCTAATTGTTTTTGAATGAGGATATGTAATAATTCAATTTTTAAAAAGCATTTATTTTAAAAGAATAACACGTGCTAAAGCACTTAACTGTAACCAAAAATGTCTTACCAAAGAAAGACTAAAATCGTAGCCACGGTTGGTCCTGCCTCTGATTCCAAAGAGATGCTCACTAAATTAGCATTAGCAGGTGTCAATGTTTTCAGACTCAATTTCTCGCACGGAACACACGAAGACCATCTTCAAAGACTCTTAACTATCCGTGAAATTTCAGCAGAATTAGGTATCAATTTGTCAATCCTTCAAGATTTGCAAGGTCCTAAAATTCGTACGCAAATGGTTGAAAATAACGGTGTTGAGCTTGTTGCTGGTCAGAAATTCATCTTTGCGATGGACGAAAATTTGTTAGGAACATCTCAGAAAGTCGGTACAACCTATACTTCTATGTACAAAGACGTTGTGCCAGGAGAAAGAATTTTGATGGATGATGGTAACTTAGAAGTGAAAGTTTTAGAGGTAAATCAAGCAACTAAAGAAGTTATTACAGAGGTTGTTTACGGTGGAATTCTGAAATCTAAGAAAGGTATTAACTTGCCAGGCACAAAGGTTTCGTTGCCATGTCTGACAGAAAAAGATACAAAAGATTTATATTTTGGCTTAGATAATGGTGTTGACTGGGTCGCTTTGTCGTTCGTGAGGAGAGCCGAAGATATTCATGATATTAAAGGAAAAATTGCTGCTTACGGCAAAAATACAAAAGTAATTGCCAAGATAGAAAAACCAGAAGCCATTGATAATTTGGACGCTATCATAGAAGCTACGGATGCAATTATGGTTGCTCGTGGAGACTTAGGCGTGGAGATGGACGGTGCAGAAGTACCTCATTTACAGAAAGTTATGGTTGAAAAAAGCACACTTGCAGGTAAGCCCGTAATTGTAGCTACGCAGATGTTAGAGTCCATGATTTCTAATGCTGTACCAACCCGTGCTGAAACCTCAGACGTTGCCAACGCCGTTTTGCAAGGAGCATCTGCTACGATGTTGAGTGCTGAGTCTGCATCTGGAATATACCCAGTCAGAGCGGTTGAAATGATGGCACATATTCAAGAAACAGTAGAAAGTCAGCAAAATGCCATTAAGATTGTAAAAGGTGATGAGGCATCTATTTATTTCAAAAATCACTCGCTTCAAGCTGGAAAATCTGAGTCACCTTTAGTTGACCGTATGATTGCAGGTGCGTGCCGTTTGGCAAGAGACACCGAAGCAAAAGCGATTTTGTGTATCACCAATTCTGGTTATACTGCTTTCCGTTTGTCGGCTCACCGCCCGAAAGCAAATCTTTATGTCTTTACATCCGACAAAGAAAAGATGGCTCAGATGGGACTTCTTTGGGGAACAAGAGTTTTCTATTTTGAAAACAAAGGAAAATCTGCCGAAGATTCAGTACAAGCCATGAAAGATATTTTGGTAAAAGAAGGTTTATTGGTAAAAGACGATGTGTATATCACGACTTTGAGTTTACCTGCCAATCAAGGACTTCGTACTAATACCGTTCAGTTGGGAAAGGTTTAGTAAGTCTATTAAAATTATTTTTGAAAAGCCAATAAATATCTGATTATCAAATATTTATTGGCTTTTTTTGTAGAGAAATTATGTGCTAAGTTTCAGGATAAATCTTTATCGTTTGTCTCTTATATCAAATACTTAGGACTTAATACTTGAGACTTAGGACTCAAAACATAACACCACTTAATCAGTTTTCACGTGCAGAGCATTCATTTACAAAACGATAAAAAACTCTATTTTGCCTCAGATTTTCATTTGGGATTTCCAGACCATGCCACCAGTCTCGCCCGTGAACGCAAGATTGTCGC
>JAAFJL010000167.1 GCA_013298865.1 Cytophagales bacterium
TCAATCTGGGAGAGATTTTATAGTTGATGTTGTTGAAGAAGCTCCATACCCAGGAGCGAAACCCAGTTTTTTAATTGAAGAAAAATTGGAAGACCGTGATTGGTTGCAACAATTAGTAAACATAACCGTGAAAGAATTACCAGAACCCAAAACTAAGAAAAAGAAATAAAAGTCTCCTAATTCCGTGTTAGTATCTTGCTACTTTTAGTAATTGTAAAACCAATATTATTCATACAAAATCAATCTCAATATTATGTGCTTAAAAAAATTAAAAAAAATCTTCCTTCTTACGCTAATCGTTGGATTCTCAAGTGCTTATCAGACTGAACTGCCTTACAAAAATGCTAAATTACCTATTGCGATTCGGGTAAAGGATTTGTTGGGACGAATGACTTTGGAAGAAAAAGTTGCTCAAACTCAATGTATCTGGTCTCAGAAACAAAAGCTATATACCAACAAAGATTTTGATGCTAAAAAAGCGGCGGAAGTTTTGCCTCACGGTATCGGTCAATTGGCTCGCCCGAACGAAGGGGCAGGAGGGGATAATCCTTACGGAACGGGATTGAGAGGTAAAGGAATGGCAGAATGGACGAATAAGATTCAGAAATATTTTGTAGAAAACACTCGTTTGGGCATTCCAGTAATGTTTCATGAAGAATCTTTACACGGAAATCAGTCGAAAGATGCGACGGTTTTTCCAACGCCTTTGGCAATGTCGAGTTCTTGGAATGAGGCTTTGATGACGGAAGTTTACTCGCATATTGCGGAGGAAGTTCGTTCGAGAGGTGGGCATGAAGTGCTTGCCCCTGTGCTTGACATTACGCTCGACCCACGTTGGGGACGTTCGGAAGAAACAATGGGCGAAGACCCTTATTTGGTTTCGAGATTGGGCGTAACCATCGTGAAAGCCTATCAGGGAGATAAAGAAGTTTTGGACAAAAAGCACGTTGCCGCAACCTTGAAGCACTTTGGCGTTCACGGACAACCAGAAGGTGGCTCGAATGTAGGACCAACTTTTGCCGATGAAAGAACATTGCGTACCGTATTTTTCCCTCCCTTCAAAGCCTGTGTGATGGAAGCGAAAGCCATGAGTTTGATGCCTTGCTATGCCGAAGTACGTAGCGAACCCGTACACGGAAGTAAGTGGTTATTGACCGATATGTTGAGAAAAGAATGGGGTTTCAAAGGTGTTGTGGTTTCTGACTACGGTGCGGTGAAAGACATTGAAACCTTACATTTTGTAGCTCCAAATGCTGAACAGGCGGCTCTGAGAGCATTTTCTTCGGGCGTGGACATTGAAACACCAGACCCTTACGGTTACACGAGTGTATTGAGTTTAGTGAAATCGGGAAAAATTCCGATGGCAATGTTAGATGAGTCAGTTAGTAGAATCCTGACGGCAAAATTCCGCATGGGATTGTTTGAGGATCCTTATGTGGATGCTAATTATGCCGATCAATTTACGGGTAATGCTGAGATGCGAGCAACGGCTTTGAAGGCAGCGAGACAGTCGATGGTATTGTTGAAAAACGAAGGAAGTCTCTTGCCTTTAGATAAATCGAAAGTGAAAAAAGTAGCCATCATTGGACCAAATGCTAATAAATGCCTTTTGGGAGGATATGCTGATGTACCAAAGCAAACGGTTTCGCCTTTACAAGCCTTGAAAGAAAAATACGGAAAGGATGTTGAGATTTTGTACGCCGAAGGTACTCGTTTGACGGAATCGGGCGATTGGTTTTCAGACAAAAACGTATTGGCAAGTCGTGAAGATAATGTGAAGAGAATTGCTGAGGCGGTAGAAATTGCCAAGCAAGCCGATGCTGTGATTTTGATGTTGGGTGGAAATGAAGCCATCTCAAAAGAAGCATGGGCAGCCAGCCACATGGGTGACTTGACGACGCTGGATTTAATGGGAAATCAAGATGAATTGGTGGATGCCATCAAAGCCACGGGCAAACCAACGGCAGCTTTTGTGTTCAGTGGACCTCCACTTTCGATTGCTAAATTAGACAAGGCAATTCCAGCAATTGTTTATGGATTTTATTTAGGACAAGAATCTGGATATGCCGTGGCAGAAACCATCTTTGGCGACAATAATCCAACGGGAAAATTGTCTATTTCTATTCCACGTTCAGTTGGGCATTTACCAGTTTATTATTACCATAAACCATCGGCAAGACGTGGATATAATTTCGCAGATATTAGTCCACTATATTCATTCGGACATGGTTTGAGCTATACGACTTTTGCCTATAAGAATCTGAAAATCAGTCAATCAAGCATGAAAGCGGACGGTTCAGCGACGGTAACTGTGGATGTAACAAATACGGGTACACGTGCGGGTGATGAGATTGTGCAACTATACATTCGTGACTTGGTAAGTACGCTCACACGCCCCGTGAAGGAGTTAAAAGATTTTGCAAGAATCTCTCTGAATGCAGGAGAAACTAAAACAGTATCTTTCAAAATTACGGGCGATAAATTGAAATATTTAGATGAAAACATGAAAGAAATCGTTGAGCCAGGAGATTTTGATATTATGGTCGGCGGAAGTTCTTTGAAGACGGATGTAGTGAAATTGACGGTGGTGAAGTAAGATTAATTTGTAGGGTAATTAACGTCGTGGAGGTCTTGAACCTCCACAACGTTAATACTCGAATTACATTTCTGTATGAATTACGAAAATCGAAATCTTGTACAGTGGTACGAGTGCTACAATTACTACATAAAATTAAAATGCCAGAACACTAACAAAAAATGGAGACCAATAAATTTTTAAAAGAGTTCGCAATACAAGACTATATTACCCTTGGATATTTGTATTTAGTGATATTAGGCGTTGTCAATATTGTGATTTATTACACTGGTTTCAACATCAACATATTCGACTATATAGCGATTACAGATATTTTGTTAGCACCAATCAATATGCTTTTTCTTAGTTATGAATATACCGCAATGATTATAATAGTCATTGGGATTATCTCCTATCTATTGAAGTTTGTTTTCTTGGGAATCAATAAATTAACTGAAAAAATTGCCGATGAATTTAGTAAACCCCTAAAGAAAATAGTCTATCAGCCTATGATTGTGTTCATTATTTTATTTAGCTATAAATTTTTAGTCCTAAGTATAGACATGGGACATAGGGTTAGTTCAAAGGTAAAGAATAGGACTTACAAATTGAATACTACGCTTACTTTCGTAGATAATACTAAAAAAGATGTTTACGTGATTGCCACAACGAGTATGTATTTGTTTTATGTAGAAAAAGGAGAAGACATAGTAACAATTGTGCCAATAGTTGGCAATGTGAGGGCTGTAAAAGAGATTAAGGATTGAATCTGATTATAAACCCCTCACCGAATTTTCCCCAAGACAACTCTATTCTGAAAAACTGGTCCAATCAGCAGTTTATTTTTGTAAACCGCACCGACTGATGATGCTGATATTTCAGAACCATCGTTTATATACATGGTTTTTTGTTCAAAATTTCCTTTGCCTAAGTACTTGATTTTGATGATTTCTGAGGGAGAAATACTCTTTTCGTCGCTGGCATGGGACAAAAATTTCAATAATTGTGGATGACAACCCACCCAAAGATTTCCTTCGGTGTCAAGTTCGATATTATCAACGCCTGTTTTGGCTTTGATTTCATCAAATTCAGAGAGCTTTCCTGTCGCAATTTCACGATTATAAACCAAGATTTTATTGGCACTCGACGACGCTAAATACAAGGTTTTGCCATCCAAACTTACATTGATTCCATTGGCATATTTGATATTTTCGATACTGGTTTTGGTCATTTTTTGTCCGTCAAAATAGCAGACATTGCCCATTCCGACCTTCAATAAATCTTTAATACTTCGCCAAGAACTCATTTTTTCGTCATGGTCATTGGTTACGTAAAATGATTTTTCTCCAACGCCAACAACATCATTAGGGCTTATCAAAAGTTCATCTGCAATACTCGTTTCATGAATCAAAGAATCGTTCCTGAAGTTAAAAACCTCAATGTAATTGCCTGATTTTCTGTGATTTACTACAAATATTGTCTTCTTGCCAGAAGGAGAACTAAACAAAGAAATCCCGTGTGGATGAAAATCTTCTTGTGGGAAATTCACGGTCAGATTCACCAATTTTGGCAAAGAATCATTCAGATTCATACAAAAGATAGATCCTTTTGTGATAGGCTTTTTGAGCCTGAACGCCCAACGGTCATCCGACGATAAAAACGCAATACCTGTGGATTGGTCAATCGTAATATCTTCTGTACCAACTAAACCTTCAATCTTTTGAGTTTCTCCCTCAAAGTGATTTTCGATAGTCTTGAAATACCCAGATTCCCAGAGCGTTTTTAAAACAAAAACGCCCAAAAGCAGGAGAATTATACCTAAGATTTTTAGTGATTTTTTCATGAGGAACAGATTGATTACTTCATATAAGAAATTGCTTTTATCAGCTTCAAATTATTCAATTGTTTTATACACAAAATATTTTCTTCTGGAATGATTCCTCTCTTAATCCAGTTAGAAACAACCATGGTACTCTTTAAACCAAATCTTTTAATGTAGTCATTTGTTGTAAGCCATTCATTTAAAGCATATTTTTCGCCGTCAACTTCAATCACTACTTTCTGAGAATCCTCAAATTGTGTCATTATATCTTCAAATTGCTTGTTCAAAACCATCACACGTTTGTTAGATTCGTCCAAACTATTTTTGATTGCCTGTTTCAAAATTTCTTTCTCTCCATTGTCCGTACAAGCAATAAAGTAAGTATTTGCTTCTTTTGTTGCCTTGTCTATTTCCTCTAAATTATGGGCATTATTGAGGTTTTTGATTATTGCTTTTAAAGTTTTCATCTTTGATTTATGTTTTCGCTAATCGTTGGTTTTAATAGATTTCAATACTTCTCTTAATTTTTCAATTCTATCATTCAAATCGGCTTGTTTGGCAAGCTCTTGATTAATTATTTCATCTGTGAGAAGGTCAAGAGCGGAGTAATTTTGAAGAATTATTTTACTCTTACTAATTTCAAATAGGTATTCTGCAATCAGTTGTTTAATTTTTTCTTTCATTTTAAAACGTGGTTAAATCATAGCGAAAGATAGTTTTGTTTTGAAACATAACAAAACAAAATTGTAAATAATTCGGTAAAAATAAGAAAACTAACCGACTAAAATTTTCCCAACAGCTCTTTCAGCAGATTCCATTGCACCTTCCATACCGTTGTTGATGAGTGCGGTGTGTTCGCCTACAAAATGAAGTCTTTTCAGTGGTTCAAACATGGCAGGTATGAATCTGTGAATTTGATTTGGTGCAAAATGACAATACGCCCCGCCTGCCAAAGGGTTATTTGCCCAAGAAACGATTTTCAGTATTTCTACTTTTCCTTTTGAACTCGGACGAAGCCTTGCCATTTCGTTCAAAACTGCCTCTGCCGTTGCTTTTTCGCCCATGCTATCAAGGGTTTGGGCTTCTGTTCCGTTAATCCAACATAAAAATCTTGGTTTTCCGTCCGTTCCTTTATCCATGAAAAATCTACCCAAAAGGCTATCTGTCCAAAGGTTCACGGGCAAATTATCTTCTTCCCAAAAATTAGATTTTGCCGCTAAATGTACCTGTGTAATGGCGGTATAGGGCAAATTCTGAATCGCTTCTGCTTGTACGCCTGTGGGTTTGGGAGAAATTTTGATTTTTCTTAAAACTGAAAATGGTAAAGAACAAACACAGTATTTTGCCTTGATTGTACTACCATCTGTACAGGTAATTCGGACAGAATCACTAAAAGATTCAATGCTTTTTACTTGTTTTCCCATCAGAACTGGAGTTTTCAGAGACTTTGCCATAGCTTCTGGCAAACGCTGACTTCCGCCTGCTACTCTGAGTACCTGTTTTGTGCCACTTTTTGTTCGGAACGTCATGCTTTTCAGATAGTTAAGCGTTGACGTTGTGGTAATATCATTGGTGTTTGTATTGGAATTAATGAGCCTGATGGCTTCATCTGATGCTCCATTTTTTCTAAGAAATTCATCAAATTGCACATCAAATTCTTTGAATTTTGGGTTGTACCAATCTTCTAAAGTTTCGAGTGGATTTTTACCTTTCATCAAAGAAGATTCCAACAAAGCAGGAAGAATTGCTTTCTCACTTTCTGCCAAAAGGTTATGTTTTGAACTACCCCATTCGCTGTCTTTAATGAGATTGCCACTAATACTTAATAAACCTTCCTTACGAGGTTCTGAAACAGGGACTTCTAATTTTATGCCCAATTTCTCTGCTGTTTTCACGATACGCAAATAGCCATCACCGACTTCCGTCCCGCCCGCATTGGGTTGTCCTGGAATATCATCAAGGGTATAAAGTCTTCCGCCCACTCTATTCGGATTTCCTTCCAAAACAGTCACGGAGAAACCTTTTTCCTGCAAAAGCATTGCCGAATATAGCCCCGAAAGCCCAGCACCCAATACCACAACATCGGTTTGGTCATCGGCGGTTGCCCATGCGTGCGTATTTGTAAAGAGAAGAGAAGAGGCTATTCCTACGTTTTGTAGAAATAGCCTCCTTGATGCTTGATGTGCCATTGCAGTTATCAGTTTTTTCAGTTATCAGTGATCAGTTTTTTTTCAGTTGGCAGTTAGCAGTGAATAATTTTCAGCTACCAGTGAATAGTTATCAGGGAACAGCAATTGATAACTGTTTACTGGTAACTGCTAACTGTTCACTGCTAACTGTTCACTGAAAAACTCGTTATTTAAAACTAAACTCTGCTGCTAAATCCCATTTTGGATATGTACCGACGGCTGCCCATCTTCTGCCACGTCCCATGTATTCGTATCTTGCTACTTGTTCCAAAGACAAATCTCCTGCAATTTTGGTAGCAGTTGCCATCGGTATTCTCCAAGTTACCAAAACGTCAGTTATTACATCTTTGGCAACGGCTTGGTTCACGGCAGCATCTGCTTGCATGAGGGCAACTTCAGCCCATGTGATTACTGGATATTGCGTAACCGTTGGCGAGCCTACTGGATTGATACTCGCCCCTACACCCTGTGGAAAAAAGTAATTGAACGCTACTCTTAAACCAGCAGTATTAGCTGCATAAGTAGTTGAATACCAGTTAGATGGAGTTCTACGTAAAGTATCTGAAGGGATTCTTCCTGCTAAAAATTTATCAGAATATTTGTTCACAAAAAACTCTACATAGTTTCTCTGAGAAGGATAAATACCGTCCCCAGTAAGCGTATTGATAATTTTATAGCCTAATTCTTTGCCAATATCAGCCTTTACATATCCTTTTGAAAGAAAAGCCCCCGCTTGATTTTTTGCCCCAGTATCAAAATGCAACATTCCGATAAAAGAGTTACAAAACTTAACTGCTTGTACTTTATCTAAGAAAAGTCCTCTTGTCGAAATGCCCAAATCAACACCTGCTGGGTCGAAAGATTCAAATTGTTTTATGGCTTCTGTCAAGGCAGCAATTGCTTTTTCTTTTGCCTGTTGTGGTGTTTGCGGATTTCCCGTAACTGCCTCTGGTACAGAAACATAGTACTTTGATAAATCGCCATAAACGATACCTTCAATCATGTTGACATTTGCCAATAGAATTGCTTTTGCGTTCGGATTTGCTACGCTTTTGTCAATTCCTTTTCTGGCATTGTTTGCCAAAGAAAGCGAAGTGTAGGCAAGGTTAGCAATCGTACGGTTTTGGCTATTATCAGAAGTCAATTTACTATCTCGTTCGATATAATTGGCTGCCAAAAAACTACTCAATGGACTGGTAGTTTGTAGTTCTTCGTTACCAATAAGACCTGTGGTATAATTGATGTTATTATGGGCATCAAAACCTTGTTTCAATGCTCCGATTGTACTCAGAAATGCTCCGTCGGCGGTCTGAGAAATGTCTGTTGTAATCCCTTTTGGATTATCCAGTACATCTAACTTACAACTTGTCGAGAGGAGTCCTAAAGCAGTAATTTGTATGAATATTTTTTTCATTTTCTTTTTTGAATTTACGAATTATTTACTAATTCCTAAGTAAGTTCCATGAAGTTGGGGTTGTGTAAAAAGTCTAAAGTCTATGAGTTAAAAGTTTTAAGCAGAAATATTATTCTGTAAAATTGAATATCTCCAAATAATATACCTTAGAATAAGATTTCAAAGACTATTTCGGAATATTATTTGGCGAAAAATACTTTCAACTTTTAACTTTAGACTTTTTACACAACCCCAACGGCAACAGTTCAACGGTAACTAAAATATGTGTCCTTTGTGCCTTTGTGGTTAATTGTTACCCACTAAAACCCTACATTAAGTGATAACGTATAGGTTTTTGGCATACCTATTTCCCAGAAATCCATACCACGTACCCATGCGTTTTGTGAACCCGAACCACTGGTTTCTGATTCAATATCATACGCACCGTCATACTTAGACCATGTTTTTAGGTTTGCTCCCGTGCCTGAAATTGTAAGACGTTTCATGCCTAAACTTTTCAATAATTCGCCGTGTACATCATAAGAAATTGTAAGTTGACGAAGTTTGAAGAAACTACCATCTTCTACCCAAGTATCTAAGTTATTAACCAAGGCTGTAACATCTGCTGTTGGTAAATTCCAGTAATCTTTGTGCATTCTACGGGTTGGGTCAGCAAGGTCTCTTGATGCAGCGTTGAAGCGTTTTTGTCCCCACTTTCCACCAAATAAAGCTCTAAGAGACAGACCCTTATAATCAATTAAGGTATTAAAGGAAGCCTCCAGATTTGGAATGGTACTGCCTAAATATTGACGTTGCGGTGAATCAAAAGTACTGCTGATTGGACCAGACCAAACGCCACTGATTGGATAACCTTCACGGATTTGGACAATCCCTACACCACTCGGATAACCTCCTGCAATTGGTACTGGCGGAGTAGTCAATTTTGTTACTTTATTTTCAAGGGTTGAACCCGTGATACCTGCTTGCCAGTTGAAATTCTTTGATTTCACAAGGTCAGCATTAACACTAAATTCCAGACCTCGGTTGTACATTTCTCCAACGTTACGAATTGCCGAAGTAAATCCGCCAAAAGTAGATGGGTCAACAGGGGCATTCAATAATAAATCCTTGAATTGTTTGTTGTAATAGGTCAATTCAATCTTTACTTTTCCGCCCAATAAATCTGCATCAATACCGTATTCTGTTTCTGTCTGAGTTTCTGGTTTCAGGTTCGCATTGGGTGCGTTGTTATACACATACGAGCCACCACTTCCTTGAAAACCGCCACCTTCTCGTCTGAACGAAGGCGTAACCAAATACGGTGGTGGTTGTGTACCAGATGAACCATAAGCTGCTCTTGCACGCACACTTGGCGTAATTGCGTAGCTTAATGAGGCACGTGGATAAAAGAAAGTTTGATTAGTAAATGACGTAGCACGGTCGAAACGTCCGCCTAAATTGACGAATAGTTTTTCGCCGATACCAATTGTTTCGTTGATATAAATACCCAAAGTTTTTACGATAGGCTGTACTTCAAAAAAACTACCTGCTTGGATAGTACGATAATTAGAAGTATCTGTTTCAGAAAGACCGATGTCATTACGAGTATTGAAACGTTTGTAAGAATAGTAACGCTCGTTTTGGTCGTACTGTGTACCAACCGCAGATTTCACATACAGTTTATCATTTATTTGCCAAGCATGGTTTAGACCAACTGTTAAGGTTTTCTGAGAAAGGTTTTCTACGTCAAAATCCAAACGACCCGTCGGGAAAATCGCTACTACACCCACAGGATATAAGGTTGTAGAAGTGATACTGCTTTGATCTGAACCCGCATTGACATCAATTGAAAGGTTTGCTAAAATTTTATAGTTAGCATTTCCTGAAATCACCCAACGCTCAGTTGATAAATCTTTGGTGATTCGTGAATAGGCATCACCAGATTTAATTCCTTGAAAAAGAAAAGAAGGACGAACGTCTTCACGACGCATAAATGGCATCATTGAACTTTCCCAGCCATAACGATTTGGATAGAAAAATCCTGGAGCACCACCTGGCAAAATCGAACGTTTATCATTTGAATAATCAAAGTTTACTCGCATTTTCAAACCTGTTATCGGTTCTGATGCAAGTGAAATACGTCCGCCATTGGCATCGAACAAAGTCCCTTTCTGATGCCCTGTATTTCTTTGGGTATTCAATGAAAGATAGTACGTTAAAATATTACCACCACCATTTGCGGTAAGTGTCTGGCGAGTAAACGAACCTTGTTGAAGAGCATCCAAATTCCAATCAGTCATTGAGTTTTTCTTCCATTGGTCGATTTCCGTACTCGTGAAAGCCTGTGCCATAGGCAGACGAGCGTTCTGGAGAGCCGCCCACTGGTCAATTTCGCCCGCAGACCAATCCATTTTATATTTTCCTAAACTTTTAGAGACCTCCGTAGTACCAGCATCCAATGAATAATTGATGTTAAGTTTTCCTTTTGTTCCTTTTTTAGTAGTAATTACAATTACACCACTCGAAGCCCGTGAGCCATACAACGAAGCCGCCGCCGCACCTTTCAGTACTTCTACGTTTTCGATGTCTTCGGCATTTACTGCCAAAAGCCCCCTTGTTCCGTTGTTCATACCAAACGAAGCCGCACCCGTACCAGTGTTTCCACCACCTGCACCCGAAGTAGTATTACGGTTACCATTGTCCATCAAGATTCCATCAATAATTACCAATGGTTCTGATGCCCCCAAGATAGAGTTTCCACCACGAATTCTGAAACGAAAACCGCCTCCTGGTGCTCCATCGGTAGAATATGCTTCTACACCTGCCATTCTGCCGACTAAAGCATTTTCGACAGTCGGAGCGGGCATACTTTTGAGAGTTGATTCACCCAGAGTACTCCGAGATGTCCCTAATTCTTTCTGTTTTGCATTGATAGAAAGACCCGTAACTACAATATCTTCTAAGAATTGAGTCGTTTCTTTCAAATCAAAATCAACAGTGGTTTCGCCGTCTTTTAGGGCAACTTCTTTTTCCTGACTTTCATAACCTACGCCAGATGCTTTTACCTTAACGCTTTTGCCAGGAATATTTTTGATTTTGTAGTTTCCATCATTATCTGACGAAGAACCGAGTTTGGAGTTAACAATCTGTATTGCAACACCAACAGCAGGCGAGCCTCCACTGGAAATTTTTCCAGTAATAGTACCCGACTGAGCCAATAAGACATTGCCACAAAGTGTTATCACCAGTGTTAGGACTGATAGATTTTTAAACATACTTGAGAAGAGTTGGGAAATGTTGTGGTAAATCAAAAATTTTATTTGAACCATAAAGGAACTCAATGACTCAATAATTTACCTAAAGATAGAATAAATACAAATACTTTGAAATAAAATGATATTTTTTCTGTGAAGTTAAGATAATTAAGACACCACCCTGAGATTCGGTGGTTTTTAATAAAAGGCATCCTCAAAATGTTCGATTTCAAGGGTTTGTCCAGAAGTTTTATCGAAAACGATGGCAATAATATCGAAGCGGATTTCTTTTTGCCAATTGACTTTGTAGATATACGTTTCGGCAGCACCCATCACGAGTTTTGCCTTTCTTTTTGTGACAGCATCTTCGGGCATTCCGAAGCTAAGATTGGTCAATGATTTTACTTCAATAAAAACCAAAAATATACCTTTCTGAGCGATGAGGTCTATCTCTGCCTTTCCTGCTCGGTAATTTCGTTCAATAATTTCGTAGCCTTTTTCCACCAAAAACTGAGTAGCAACATCTTCGCCGTGCTTTCCAGTTTCTAAATGTTTTGGCATAAAATTGGGGG
>JAAFJL010000168.1 GCA_013298865.1 Cytophagales bacterium
GGCTTTTTGCTGGCAATGAGCATGAACAACAAGTAAAAAATATAGCATCTCATTTTCAGAAAGATGAAAACTACCATCTATCTGTTCGCTATGATTCTGCAATAATTGATGATTTGCAAATGCGAAATCGCCCCGTTGATTTTGCCGAAAAAGAAAAACAGGCTGTAATCCAAAGATTTGTTTTCGGACAAAGAGATTTACATAATTTTACCTCTTTTGAAGAAGCCTATCATCAATTGATGTTGGATATTATGAGCCAACAGTTAATCTCGACTCAATTGGTACAAACGGGTGGTATCGTGAAAACCCTTTTTGTAGATGGCGGTTTTAGCAAAAATGAAATTTACATGACTTTATTGGCAAAAGCATTCCCGAAAACCGAGGTTTTTGCTGCCACAATCTCACAGGCATCTGCTATCGGAGCAGCCATGGCAATTCATCGTCGTTGGAATAATAAAAAAGGTGTAAGTAATTTTATAGCCTTGAAAAAATACTGAAAATTAAGAAATTATTAAGTTTTAAGTCAACAGGTTGTCAAGTTAAAAATAATCGCAAGTTATTGACTATTAGACAACTATAATTTTAATTTCAAATAATATACGCTATTTCTTAATTACCAATATTACTTTATTCCCTTTATGATAAAGAGTTAAATAAAGTTAAAACGTTGCAGATTCTGCGTAAAGTTGATAGTTTTGGACTTATCAATTTTACGCAAAATCATGAAAAAAATACTTCTACTTATTTTCCTTTCTGTCCAATTCTCAGGACATTCTCAAACTTCAAAATTAGAAGACCTTTGTCAAGTTTTTCATTTACCAGACGGTAAAGACACTACAACTTTTGTGGTTTTTGGTACGAAAGAAGATTTAAAAATCAAAAAGCCACTCTTCTTTTTCCGACAAGGCTCTCAACCACGCCCATTATTAGAAATTTTTGAAGGAAAATATTACCCACAGATACCTTTCCAGATGAAACCATACAAAAATGATTATCATTTTGTGATGGCACAAAAATCAGGAACGGCATTTTTGGCAGATTCAACTTATATGGTTCTGTTGGAAAATGCTTTGAAAACAGGAGATTCTACGGTTTTTACGAAAAAATATATGGCAAACAATCACCTCGACAAAGCTACGTATCAGTGCAATCAAATCATTAATTATTTGGTGAAACAACCATGGATTGATACTAAAAAAGTAGTTTTTTGTGGAGGCTCAGAAGGCTTTACTGTTGGGGCAAATTTGGTTGGGAATTTCAACAAATCAGTCACTCACACTATTCTATTTTCTGGTCATACGGGAAGACGTTTTGAAAATGAAATTTATCAGAACAGACAAGCCGCAAGAGAAGGAAAAATAACAGACGAAGAAGCCCAACAGCAGATAGAACAGGCTTATAAAGGTTGGGAAGATGTTTGTAAATATCCCAAATCTATTGATAAAAGATATGGAGATACCTATTACGCATGGCATTCTTTTTCTACTAAAAATACAGATAACTTGCTGAAAATCAGCACACCACTATATATTGCCTACGGAACATCTGATAATGAAATAGCCATTGGCTTAGATTTTTTGCCCTTAGATTTCATCGAAAAAGGAAAGAAAAACCTGACACTAAAAGCATACCTGAACCATGACCACCAGTTTTTTGAATTGAAAAAAGATGCTTCTGGAAAAGTTGTGGATAAAGTTTATCGAGGTGATGATGTAGCAAAAGATTGGTTTGAATGGTTGAAAAAAAATTAGGACGTATCTTATTTTTTCGCCAAAATCAACATATCCTTCACCTCCAAAATCTGTTTCTCATAACCTTTCGCACAAGCATTTATCATTGCCTGACCTAATTCTGCCAAGGTGGACATTGAATTGGGCATGATGGGTTTTAAAATTGGATATAACCAAGAAACATATTTGTAGTAGCTCAACGTGTTTTTCATGCCTGGCGTTGGGTGCAAATAACTTGGACGAAAATTATAGACTCCCTTGAAAGGTAATTTCATCAAATCATTTTCGGTTTTGCCCTTGGTTCTCGCCCATGCGAGTTTGCCTTTTTCAGTGCTGTCTGTGCCACTGCCTGAGATGTAACAAAAGGTTATGTTCGGATTAACTTTCGCCAATGTATTTGCCAACGACATCGTGAGGGTGTAGGAGATTTTATAAAATTCCTCATCAGTTTTGCCTACCGACGACGTTCCTAAACAAAACAAACAACCATCATAGCCTACAAGCTGAGTTTCAATATCACTCAGATTATAAAAATCATTCACCAAAAGCTCCTTCACTTTGGGGTCAGTTATGCCTGATGGTTTACGGTTTAAAATTAGGATTTGACTTACATCCGTACGTTGTATGCACTCGTGCAGAACGCCCTCGCCTACCATACCTGTTGCTCCTGTTAGTATTAATTTCATATTTTTATCATTAAAATAGGCTACAAAACTATCAATAATCTTGATGGTTTCATAGCCTATTTACTGGACGTATTTTTTATTTACCTGTTGCCACTTTGAAGTTAAAGAATCCATTTTGAGTAGCCCCAAATATTCTTAACCAAACTGGTAATAAACTCTCTGTTCCACGGGCAGTTGTGATGTCACCCAAGTCTAAAATTTCTGAATCTTTCCAACCAAATTCCTTCAAAATAGAAGCTACTTTTGCCTTTGCGTCCGCATCATTTCCACTCACAAAAACGGTGCTGTCTTCGCCTAATGAACGTGGGTCTATCATCAACCCGTTGTACATTGTGTTCAAAGATTTTACGATGTGAGTACTTGGGAATTTAGCTTGTAACACCTCTCCCAAAGAAGTATCATTGCTCAGAAACAATGTTGGAGGAAAACCTTTGCTAAAATCTAAGGGGTTGGTGATGTCTAAAACTACCTTGCCAGCAATATCTCCCGCACTTTCCAAAGAACTTTGAGCTGCCGTTCCCAAGGTTGCCAACACAATCATTTCTGCCCCCTGAGCGGCATCTGCGAAGGTTTTTAATGTTACAGAAGCATTATTTGTCAAAAAATCATTTACCTTTCCACCGTCGATGGTGCTTTGAACGTTACGAGTTCCCATAGAAACTTCATGAGATAATCCTGCTAATCTGCCCGCTAATGCTTGTCCTACTGACCCTGTTCCGAATACTGCAATTTTCATGTTCTTATTTATTTAAAATGTTTTTGTTTTATTTTGATGATGCAAAGTTACACCACCCAACAGAGGCATTAGGTACACAAATCAAAGCGTGTAGTGGACATTTCAAAGAGTGGGTTTTTCCTTTATGCAAACATTTCAAGATAAATACCAAAATGGTGTATTGAGATTATAAATATGTTCATTTACTTTACAGTTCAACAAATTCAAATTGCCATTTCCCTTAAATTAAACTGTATGTTTCACGCTTATGAAATAAGAGATTTCTTTGAAAATGTAGAATCGACTCAGCATTTTCACATCAATCGTTTGGACGAAATGCCTCCTTTGCCTTCCCATATTCAAAATCCACATAAGCATAAATTTTATGAGGTACTTTTGATTCAAGAAGGGGAAACACTACAAAATGTTGATTATCAGGAGTTCAGGATTGAGTCTGCAACGCTTTTCTTTATTTCGCAAGGGCAATTACACCTCTGGGGAAAAACCAATACTGAAACCATCAAAGGGTATCGCTTGATGTTTACAGAAGATTTCTTTCTGTTAAATCACATTAGTAAAAACTTTCTTTTTGAATTGGTTTTTTTGGATAATGTTTACTTTTATCCTTGCATCAGCCTTTCTGAAAAAACAGACCAACAGATTTTTACTTACTTTGATTTATTGCATCAAGAATACCAACGAGAAGATGTGAACCAAAAGGTTTTGCAATCCTTGTTGTATTTGGTACTCACTGAAATTCAGCGATTTGCCTCTCAAAATGAATCGAATCAAGTCAATCCCAAACACTTATCAACTTATAAAGAATTCATAGAGTTATTAGAAAAAGAATTTCGGAATCATTTATCCGTAAATGAATATGCCGATAAACTTTGTATTTCCGATAAACAACTGAATCGTATCATTCAAACCGTTACGCATCAGAGAGTTGGTGAAGTAATAAAAAATAGATTATTGTTAGAATCTAAACGCCTCTTGACTTGTACTGACCTCAATATCAGTCAGATAGCTGATAAATTAGGCTTTGAGGATTCCGCTTATTTTGCTCGCCTTTTCCGAAAAGAAACAAGCCTTTCTCCCACAGAATTCAAAAATTCCCTGTCTGAAATGTACCGAAAAAGGTCTTAAAAATCCAATGATTAACCTATTTTATTTACCTAATTTTGAGTCTTAGAAAACCAAAATTGGACTAATTATGAAGGTTAATTATTTTTCGATACTCATTTTTACAACAGCCTTATTCATTGGCTCGTGTAAAGATTCAACAACGACTGACCCCACTCCTGTAACTCCTCCATCTGGAACGGTAAAAGATTGTAGTTCGCTCACAGGCATTGCCAAATTGGTGTGCTTATCCGAAAACGTTAAGGCTTCTCTTTCAACCTCCCAAGTAGCTTCTTTACAACTGAGTTATTCAAAGGCGGATGCCGTGAAATGGTCGAATTTGCCTGAAGCTCTTACAAGAACAAAAAGAGTTGGTTTACAATTCAGCACACTGAATGCAAGCCAATTGGAATCCGTAAAATTATTGATTAAAGAGGCAATGGGGACGATGGTGAATGAAGGTTATGATGAAGCCATGCAAATTTTGGCGGCGGATGATTTTTTGAATGTCAATGGTGGCGGGGCTACGTATGGTTCTGGAAATTATTTTATTGCTTTTCTGGGTACGCCCAGCACTACTGGACTTTGGGAATTGCAGTTTGGAGGGCACCATTTGGCAGTCTCTAATACTTATAACAACGGAAAACTGACAGGAGCAACGCCTTCTTTTAGGTCGGTAGAGCCAATGGCTGCTTTTGAACAAGGCGGTAAAACCAATCAACCTATGATTCAAGAGCAAGTTGCTTTGGCTAATTTTTTGAAAAGTTTGACCACTACGCAAGCCACTACCGCAAAATCAAGCTCAATGTTTGGTGATTTAATTTTGGGACCTGGAAAAGATGGACAATTTCCTACAACCAAAGTAGGTTTGGTCGGTAGCACTTTAACATCCGCACAAAGAGATTTATTAATGATCGCCCTCAATACATACATTAAGGATGTGGATGATGTAAACGCCGCCACGATTACCGCCAAATATACCAGCGAATTGAATGATACTTACGTAATGTTTTCGGGAACGAATACCCTCGAAACCAAGGGCGACTATATCCGTGTAGATGGTCCAAGTATTTGGTTTGAATGGTCAACTCAGGGAGGTATTGTAATACGAAATGCCAATCATCCGCACACCGTTTGGCGAGATAGAACGGGAGATTATGGAGGAAATTAAGAGAAAAATCCGCTTTATAATCCTTACTTTTTTTATCCTATCAATTCACGTAAAACTGTGCTACGGTCATCCTATGCCTAATTCTGTGGTAGTTTTATTGAAAGAAAGAGGGTACGTTTTGGCGGAGGCGAGAATACCACTGCCTGATTTGCAATTGATGTTAAAAGACAGTGTAATTCGGAGTGAAAAGGCGATGAAGACGTATCTCGCTCAACACATTCACCCAAAAAATTTGAACGGTGCATTGTGGAAAATAGAGATTGGGAAAATAGAATTTATCAGTTCAAAAGACGAAATGGTCGGCAACTATACCGAACTGGTTTTTGACTTTAAGATGTACCCTCCCAATGACGAAATCTCCGAAATTTTCAACTTTGATTATGACATAGTTTGCCATCAAGTAATTACGCACAAAGTGGATATTTATCTCGCTGAAAGTAGCGTAAAAGAAGATTTCAATAAAATGAAACTCGTCGGACAAGTACGTTTAGATACGCAATCAGGGGGGATAATATTTCCAATCATAGCGTTGGGTAAGAGTAATTTAATAGATAAAATATTACCGAGTAATAGAGTTTTAATTCTGATTGGATTGGTCTTTTTTGCCATTATTTTGTATTCAAGTTTTAAAGTTAAATAGTATGAAAAGTTTTATTTCAATGTTTTGCCTTTTAGCAATCATCGGGTATGAGTCACATTCGCAACCCATGCGTGGTAAAATGCCCAAAGGAAATACGGAAAACATCAAAAATAAATTTTTGGATATCCCTTATGCAACGGAAAGTGTTAGCCAAAAGTTGGATATTTATTTACCAGAAGATAATCAAAGAGTTTTCCCCGTAATTATTTCCATACATGGCGGGGCTTTCAAAATGGGTGACAAGGGCGATTTCCAAGTAAATGCCATGCTTGAAGGACTCAAAAGAGGTTATGCGGTGGTAAGTATCAATTATCGTTTGAGCGGAGAAGCGATTTTTCCAGCTCAAATATTTGATGTTAAAGCGGTAATTCGTTGGGTGAAAGCCAATGCAAAACAATATAAATTTAATCCAGATAAGATTGCCGTTTGGGGTGGTTCTGCGGGAGGAAATCTATCGGCATTGGCGGGTACTTCGGGCGGTGTGAATGAATTGGAAGATTTAAAAATGGGTAATGAAAGTTATTCAAGTAAGGTTCAGGCGGTTGTTGATTGGTTTGGTCCCATTGATTTTAATTCGATGGATGCCCAATTTAAAACTTCGGGAAAAGGGCGTACCGACCACGATGAGGCAAATTCGCCAGAGTCTGAATTATTGGGCAAGAAAATAACCGAAGCACAATTGTTAGTAAAAAAAGCAAATCCAACTACATATATTAGCAAAGACGACCCTCCTTTTTTTATTGAACACGGAAGCGAAGACAACTTAGTGCCAACAGAGCAATCTATCAATTTCGCCAATGCCTTGGAGAAAACATTAGGTAAAGAGAAAGTAACATTAAAAATTTTATCCGAAACAAGGCATGGGGGAAGGGAATTTGAAACGCCCGAAAATCTTAATGCGGTGTTTGCTTTTTTGGATAAGTATTTGAAGAATAATTAACAAGGTTGTACTGAATATTTTTATGATTCAAAATAAAGTAAAAACCCCAGTCGAAAGATTGGGATTTTTGCTTTATTCAGATGATAATTCTTAACCTTACACTATCCCCTCCACAGCCTCTACACTCTTCTGCCAAATCAACTCAATATTTTCATCCGTAATATCTTTGTTTTTAGTAGCTTTCACTTGGCTTTTGTCAAAATATTCACCGCTAAGATTTTGAACATTAGGTAAATCCGTAGTTGCTAAAAATAAGGAAGTCATAGCTCCTTTTTCGGGTGTAATCATGAACGGTTTACCCAAAGCCGTAAACCATTTGCTGAACCCCGTAAAATTTGCCCCAAAGTTTGAATTTACTACGCCAGGGTGCAAACTGAAAGCTAAAACGGGTTTGCCTATCATTCTTTTTGCTAACCCTTTGGTAAACAAAACATTCGCCAATTTACCATCACAATACGCTCCAAAACCACCCAAATCTGGGTTATTTTTCACAAACATTCTACTCACTTTCCCGAAGGCATAACCACCCGAAGAAACGTTAATCACACGCCCTTCGCCAGATGCTTCCAATAAATCTAACAAGTTGGTAGTGAGGGCGAAATGACCCAAATGATTGGCTACGAATGATTTTTCGTAGCCCTCATTTGTGAACTCAATACTATCGGGCGAATATCCCGCATTATTGATGATTCTGTCTATTTTGGTGTATCGTTTTTTTATGTTCTCAGTAGCCTTAATAACTGACTTAACATCCTCTAAATCAGCAATTTCGTAATCAATTTTTGTATCAGGAAATTCTTGTAAAATCTCATTTTGCGATGCTTCGGCTTTTTGTTTACTTCTTACCAAAAGGATTAAATCAAAACCCGCCTTTGCCAAACCTTTTGCCGTAGCTAATCCTACGCCTGAATTTGCTCCTGTTATTAATGCTACTTTTTTCATCTTGTTCTTCGTTTATTTTGATGATGCAAAATTACATTAACTCGTAAATTGATTAGGTACACAAATCAAAGGATGAGGTGGATATTTCAAAGATTAAGCCTTTTTCAATAAATAAATCATTTGGGACTTTACGCCTTCGAGCGTTACCGAATTGTATATTTCAAATCCTTTCTTTTTGTAGAATGAAAGATTATAGTCAGTTGAAGTTTCCAAATAAATCTCAATTTGCTCCTTTTTGGCTTTTTCGAACCAAGGTTGAAGCAAGTTAAAAGCATATCCTTTTCCTTGGCTGTCGGGCAAAGTACCGATAAACCATAAATAATAAAAAGTATCATTTTGGGGATAATTGGCTTGGATAGCTTTTTCCATTTTGGAAATTGTCCCCAATCTTTTGAACCCGAAATCAAGCATGAAACGGATATTTTCTATCAATAATCTCAACGTCATTTTTTTGGAATAATGATTTCGCCAAATAGCAACCGCTTTTTTGTCTTCACTCAGTTCTACTTTTCCATTGACCATCGCCTGTTCAAATCCATAAGACATTAACCTTTTGATTCGTTTTTCTTTGTTGCCCCCTTCGCCCACGATGTAGTTGATTTGGGGTTCTTTGGCAAAGGATTCTGAGAGAATATCTATGACAATTGCCTTGTCTGTTCTGTTAGCTTTAATTGTTTCCATGATTTTGATTGTTAAATAATTACAATACAAAATTGAAAAATCAAAAACGGCTTTTCGTTCACTTATGTGAACTAATAAATTTTACCTGCAATTTTGGCTCTGATTCGACTGAGACTTTGAGGTTTTACGCCTAAAAATGAAGCAACATGATACTGAGGAACTCTTTGGAAGATGGAAGGAAAACGGTCAAGCATCCATTGATACTTGATTTCGAGGCTTTCGGTGTGGAGGAGGTGCATACGCTCTTCTACGAGCATAAAGGCGTATTCGGCAGTAATTCTGCCTACTTCACTGAATTTTATGTTTTGTTGATACAATTTTTCGAGGTCCTCTTTTTTGATTTCCAGAAGGGTAACATCCTCTTCACAAACCAAATTCAGTATCGAAGGTTTGTTACTATAAAAAGAGGCAAAATCAGTAGCAAATGAGTTTTCAAAAAAGAAAAAGTCGGTAATGTCATATGGACTTAATTGTTTGACCTCATCTTGCGTATTGACCGCAGTTTTAAATACATAAACCATGTTTATCAATTTTCGGTGGGTTTGATGTTGCGAAGAATTTTGTAATCAATGTAAAAAGTACCAAATGGTATCATACAAGCAATTAGCACTTTCCATGTGGTTTCTTTGAATTTCCAATCATTTTCAATCGCAAACCGTAATGTATTGAAAATGAATAAGATAAACAATGCCCCGTGAATAGGACCCAGAATTTTTGAGAACGTATTTACCCCAAAATAAATCCTTAAAGGAACGGTTATGAAAACCATACAAAGAAGCGTAATACCTTCTAAAAAGGCAATCAAGCGTAGTCGCCCGAGTGATGTGGTGAAGTATTTTTTCATGGTTAAAATGACCTAAAATAGGGTCGATTTGCTAAGGGTGAAAAAGACCATGGTATGGCAATGAAAATGATAAACAAGGTTAAGCCAAACCAAATGAGCATAGTTTTGAATTTCTCTTTATCGGTAGGTTTTCGTTTAGCTAATGCCGACCCAATAGTTGCTAAAATGACTGAAAAAATCATCAGTAAGAAGTGGTACAAACCAAAAAAAGCCATGTCCATATTTTTGATGGATTTACCGAAATTGCTCCAAAAACCTTGCGTAACGGGGCTTTTGATATAAAGAATAATGCCAATAATTAATTGAATATGAGCAATAGTAGCCGTCCAATGGCGAATAGCATTGTCGCTTTTTGTGAACGGTCTATTTTGAAAATAACCCGTGTAGGCTTTAAAAATAGCCAGAAGAAGCGAGCTAAGAACTAACCAACGAAATAGCGAATGGAAAATGAGAAGATAGTAGTACATTACTGGATAGTAGGCTTTATTGTTACTTTTTTAATTTTCTGCAAAGTTCCGAAAATTAAATCAATAGTGTTAGGACGTACTATTCTTTGATTAGGACTTTTCAATCATTTTTCGATATTCAAGAGGAGAAACACCTTCATACTTTTTGAAGAGTCGGCTAAAATAAGATGGGTCGTAAATGCCTAATTCAGTGGCTATTTCATTGATAGAATTATTGGTTTGGAACAACAATACCTTGGCTTCCAAAACTAACGTTTCATCAATCCATTTGGTTACAGGTTTTTGAGTAATCTCCTTAATAGACTTGTTTAGGTGGTTGGGGCTAACATTTAGCATAGAAGCATAATCTGTTACTAAATGTTTTGTGGTAATATATTTTTGCAATAACTCTTTGAACCTATTTGTCAAAGTGATGGCAGTTTTGCTTTTATTATTTGAAAGTGGTTCATAAACCGATTGAAGTTCACAAAGACCCGCTATAAAGTACGATTGAATCATAGTTGTATTTTTCAATCCGTTCTCTGTGTATTCATCAAATACTCTTTGCAAGACTTGTTTCAAATTTTTAGCTTGTTTTGAGTTAAGTTTTATGATGGGATTGCCCCAAATATTCAAATATTCAAACTCTTTCAACAGGTCGTTACTACCGATTTTACCCAGCAAAAAATCATTATCAAAGTTGCAGATAAACCCCTTGTTTACCTCATATTTATCATATCCAAAAACCTGTCCTGCTGGCACAACCAAACACTCATTTTTATGAATCTCTACTTGATGAAAACCAATTTTCATGGTTGCCACTCCAGCCGTCAAAAAAATAATGGTATGGGTAGTCGCCCGTGTGGGTGGAACAGGAAGTTTTGAAATTTTGATGAGGTCTTGAACATTAACAATAAAAAATCGCCCATAATCTTGTTTGATTATTTGTTTAAGCCTTGGGTCGGGTTGCATAAACTCGTCCAAAAACTCATTGGTATTGAATGTCTTTATTTTCTTTGTCAATTTTTGCTTTTGGAGATTAAAGTTTTAAAAATTTGTTTTCAACTCAAACCATTCAATCAAATCTCCCTCATAATCAAATGTTTCAATATAATTAAAGCCAATTTTCTTTAAAATATTAATTGAGGCTAAGTTTTTAGGGTCTGTAATGGCATAGATAGCTTCAATATTAAGGTTTTTAAAAACATATTCTACACAAGCCTGAGTTGCCTCATGTGCAAAACCTTGTCCCCAATGTTTCTTTTTAAATCTGTAACCCAATTCATAGAAATGTTGATGATTATTTAGGGATTCTTTAAAATATTTCAGTCCACAACAGCCTAAAAACTCACCTGTTTGCTTATTAATCACAGCCCATCTACCCACTCCATTCTCTTTATATTGATTACGAAGCATACCAATAATTTCTCTAATTTTTTCAATTGATTTTACAGGATTATTTTCAATATATAAATGCACTTCTGGGTCTGATTCTAACTCAAACATATCGTTCTCATCCGTGAATTCGATTTCTCTGAGTATCAGCCGTTCTGTTTCAATAATGTTTTTCATGTTTGTCTTTAAAGTTCATCTACCAAATCTACATAAAAAACGTA
>JAAFJL010000169.1 GCA_013298865.1 Cytophagales bacterium
AAAACAATAAATGACTAAAACATTGTCTGAGAATGTGTCGGATAGCATATAATTTGTTGTTTGGAAACTCAAAATTAATGCAGGATGACCATTCTTAGATTTTAATGTAGGTTACAACTTAAATTACATAGATATTTTCCAATTATTTCACATCCAATTATTACTGAGAACTTATTTGATAGAAGTAAACCAATGCAGGTAATTTTTGAATATCAAGAAGTACCAGTAGAAATTAAGCAATTGCTTGAGCCTCAGTTTAATTGTTTATCAGCAGATTATCTAAATAGTCCATTGCAAAAAGAAGATTTAGTTGGTTTTGATGAAACACTTTTAATAATGGTTAATCATTTTCAACCTCAGACAATCGGCGATGTTATTTTTAATTATTGGGATTAGTTCACTGATTAACAAGTTTTTTTGGGGAATTTTGATTCTATGAAAGAACTTCTCGAAAGTAGAAGGAACTTTCGAGAAGGATAAAACGCCGATTTAACTTCCCGAAAGCTATTTACTCTCGATGGATATTGAAAATATCCTCCCGTCTTTCCATTCTCTGTACTCATATCGTTGAAAAAAATCTAATAATATGAAAAATACCAGTTTTTTGATTGCTCTTTTAATGATAATAAATTGGGGTTGTAAAAGTAAGGTCAATGAAAATAAAATTTCAGAACAGAAATTGGACTATAATTTTTTGATTAAAAATACTCCTACGTTACTTTTTACGACGGGTCATGATTTAGACAATAAATCAGCTTTAACTGGGGTAACTCTAAAAATGATTGATAGTGCAACTATGAGTTATGATTTTGTTATTCAAAATTGGAAAAGAGAGAAAAATTGGAAAGGTAATGCTAAGTTAATAAAGATTGGTAGTGCCAAAATTGCTGATATTCCCAAAAATACTATTCCTGCATTTGAGTTTCAGGATACAGAAAAAAAGATTTTTATAAGAATTTCAAAAAACACAAAGTTGAACCAATCTATTGCTCTGATTTTTAGAGAAAGCGAAGGTAAATTATCTGAAATATCTCCTCTTTTGTACTACAAATAATCCATTAATCTCAATCTATCCTCACCACTAAATACCGATGCGCCCTCGGCTTATTTTCTTTGCGAATCTGAGCCAATAATTCTTCCGTTCTCAAAGTCGTTTTGGCTTCATTTGGCTTGTTGATGAGGTATTGTTTTGTCACCATTCCCATATAATCATACCAAGGTTTTCCTTTTGAGTCCTCTACTTTTTTATTCAGAATTGCTTTGGTTTCTTCTAAATCGTTAGGGTTTTTCATGTCCATCAATTCTGCAAAATCAAACATCGCCAAATCTCTTAAATTGTTAGCAATCAAGGCATGACGTTCCATGCTTAACTTGTAAATCAAGGTTGATTGCGTGTATTGAGGGGTATTTTGGTATTTTGCTAAATTGACTCCATTACTAAAATCAACATTTGTCAAGGTATCTATCGTTTCATTGTCAATTTTCAAGAGGTATTTCCCCTTCAATAAATTCCTAATTTTCAACGGCTCTTGATTATAATCTTTTTCAAAATCTATGTAAGATAAAGCCTGTTTAAAAGTTGATTCAATCGGAAATGGAAGCGATTTTTCGAGACAATCAAAAGACAATTGCGATTTTTGAATTTTTAGGTTATTTACCTCACAATTTTGCTTTTCTACTACTTTTTTTCCTCTAAAATCAATCTCAACTGCCGATACTACCTTGGGCGATTCCAGTGTTTTTAGAAAAATATTTGCCATAATAAAATGCCCCCAAACATCAGGGTGAATTCTGTCTGAACCAGCCAACTTAAAATCAGGATTTTGAGGAAGAACTTTACGGATTAAAAGATTCATTTCACCATTAAAATCAACAATTTTAGTGTTGTATTTTTTCGATAAACCTTTCAAATATTCAGTACAAATGCCCAACGCATCGTTTACGCCAAACATATTCTGAGCCTCAATTTTAGATTCTTGGTCATAGATAGAAGGAGTCAAGAGAATGATTTTAGCATTATTTTTCACAAAACTTTGAAGAATTAAATCAACATTTTTTTTATAAGTATCAATACTCCTAACCCGTGCGTTCAAAATACTCGTATCAGTCGTAATGGTACTATACAATTCCCGATTCACATCATTCATCCCAAGCATCAAGGTCGCAACGGTTGGTTTTTTGTTCAAAACATCCACATTTATCCGTTTGATAACATTGATTGCACTATTGCCCGCAACGCCACAATTAAAAGTTTCAATTGGCATTTCGGGATAGTGCAATTGATAATACAGATTGACAAAATTGTGATAGTAACCCGCATGAGTGATGCTATTACCCACAAAACAAACTCTATCGTTTTCAGAAAAGGCTTTCTTGGTTGTCTGGGCGTACAAATTTTGACAATTGAACAAAAATATTACTGTATAAAACAAATATTTTTTCATTTTATTTTTTGGCTTTTTTAAGAATAAATATAAATTTTTCATTGTACTTTCGGTAAAAATAGACTAAAATTTGTGATAATTAATGCTTCGTTGTCCATAAGCAATATATCCCAATTGAATATTAAAAAACAAAATCCCTTCATTATTAATATGCAATATCCTCATCTCTTTGAGCCGCTCGATTTAGGTTTTACGACCTTGAAAAATAGAATCCTGATGGGTTCGATGCACACAGGTTTAGAAGAAAGTAAAAATGGGTTTGAAAAACAAGCCGCTTATTTTGCAGAACGTGCCAAAGGTGGCGTTGGTCTCATCGTGACGGGTGGTGTTTCGCCCAATCGTGCGGGTTGTGCTTTGCCTTTTGGTAGTAAACTTTCCACCAATTCAGAAGCCCGTGAGCATAAAATTATCACTGATGCCGTTCATGCCGAAGGTGGTAAAATCTGTTTGCAAATCCTTCATACGGGGCGTTATGCTTATCATCCTTTGGCGGTTGCACCAACGGCTTTGAAAGCCCCGATTGCTCCTTTCAAACCTTGGGAATTGTCGAGTAGTAGCATCAAAAGTACCATCAAAGATTTCGCAAATTGTGCCAAGAAAGCTCAGGAAGCAGGTTATGATGGCGTTGAAATCATGGGTTCGGAAGGTTATCTGATTAATCAATTTATTGCCGCAAAAACCAATAAAAGAACCGATGAATGGGGCGGAAGCTACGAAAATCGTATCAAGTTCCCGATTGAAATTGTGAGAAAAGTAAGGGAAACGGTTGGCGAAAATTTCATCATTATTTACCGTCTTTCAATGCTTGATTTAGTAGAAGAAGGTTCTACTTGGGAAGAAGTTGAGCAGTTGGCTTTGGAGATTGAAAAAGCAGGTGCAACCATTATCAATACTGGGATTGGTTGGCACGAAGCCCGTGTCCCGACCATTGCAACAATGGTACCAAGGGGTGGATTTACTTGGGTAACACAACGTTTGATGGGTAAATTGTCTATTCCATTAATCACGACAAATAGAATTAATACGCCCGAAGTTGCCGAAAAAATCTTGGCTGACGGTCACGCCAATATGGTTTCGATGGCTCGCCCGTTTTTAGCCGATCCGCAATTTCCTAAGAAGGCAATGGAAGGACGTGCCGATGAAATAAACACTTGTATCGCCTGTAATCAAGCCTGTCTTGATCATATTTTTGACCGTAAAACTGCCAGTTGCTTAGTCAATCCGAGGGCTTGTAATGAACTGGCAATCAATATTTTACCAACAGAAAACAAAAAGAAAATTGCCGTTGTGGGTGGTGGACCTGCGGGTTTGTCATGTGCCGTTACACTTGCCGAACGTGGACATGAAATTCATTTATTTGAAGCCCAAAGCTCATTGGGTGGGCAGTTTAATATTGCCAAGGAAATTCCTGGAAAAGAGGAGTTTTCTGAAACCCTACGCTATTACCGCCGACAAATGGAAATTCATAAAGTACAGGTTCATTTGAATACTCATTTTGATGAAACTAAGGCGAACGATTTTGAAGAAATTGTTGTCGCTACGGGTGTTACGGGGCGTAAATTGACTATTGAAGGAGCAAATCACCCAATGGTTTTGACTTATACGGACGTCGTTTTACACAAAAAACCTGTCGGAAAAAAGGTTGCTATTATTGGTGCTGGGGGCATTGGTTTCGACGTAGCGGAATTCCTAACTCATTCAGAAAGTACTGATATTAAGCACTTTATGCAAGAATGGGGCGTGGACATGGACTATAAAACGGGTGGTGCTTTAATGGAAAACTCTGGGATGACATCACCACGAGAAGTTTATTTGTTGCAACGGTCGGCAGGAAAACATGGCGAGGGTTTGGGTAAAACAACGGGCTGGATTCATAGAACGGCACTAAGATTGAAAAATGTAAAAATGATTGGTGAAGTCACTTACGAAAAAGTAAATGATGATGGACTTCATGTTTTAATCAAGGGGCAACCTTATGTTCTGGAAGTGGACAATGTAGTAGTTTGTGCGGGACAAGTGTCTAATAATCAATTATTTACTAATCTGAAAACTACTCATAAAAATGTGCATTTAATTGGTGGAGCATTTGAAGCAGGAGATTTAGATGCCAAATTTGCCATTGAACAAGGTGTTAAGTTGGGGATTGCTTTGTAGGTTTTGTGCTTAGCAACGTAAATTAAATTTTCAAAATATTTATACATCATGAACAATCCACTCGGTATTTGGCATAAAGCTATCAAAGAGAAAAACACTGATTATCTCCGTCAAATCTTGGCGGATGATGTCGTGTTGCACTCGCCAATTGTGCATACATTAATTGAAGGAAAGAAAATCGTAACGCTGTATTTGATGGCAGCGTTTCATACTTTTGTGACGTCAGAATTTCGATATGTAAGAGAATTAGCCAATGAAAAAACGGCGATTTTAGAGTTTACCACAGAAATCGACGGCATTTTTGTAAATGGTGTTGACATGATTTCTTGGAACGAAGAAGGTTTGATTTCCGATTTTAAAGTAATGGTACGCCCACTCAAAGCAGTAAATCTGATTCATAAAAAAATGGAAATGATGCTTGAAATGCAGAAGAGTGTGAGTTGAGAGGAAAAACATTATTTCACCCTTACTGATTAAAAATGACAAATCTATATTACGAAGAATTTGAACCTCGTAAATCTCTTACTGACTTCGTGAAAAGGTTTTGGAAATATAATAATTCAACACCAGAGAATAAGGATTATACCATTTTACCAGATGGATATTTTGATTTTGTTGTAAAAATTTCAAATAATAAAATAGACAATATTTCAATTTTTGGCTTGTGTACCAAGGAGTTAGAAGTTGTTATTCCAGCAAACACAACGGTTTATGGCATCTGTTTTAAACCACTTGCGGCAGAATATATTTTGAAACAAAATATTGCAGATGTTTTAAATAGCAGTATTGATTTTCAAAATGATTTTTGGAATATCAATAATATCCCGTTTGGAAATTTTCAAAAGTGGACAGAAGTAATCACAAATCAAATGCTTTTAGAGCTAAAAAGCAGTAAGATGATTGACCACCGAAAACAGAGTATTTTCAACTTTTTGTTTAAAACAAATGGTTCATCAACTATCCAAGAATTATCCGAAAAGGTTTTTTGGAATAGCAGACAAATTAATCGTTATTTTAATGACAGATTTGGACTTTCACTAAAAGCCTATTGCAATATTCTACGTTGCTTTGCTTCATATACTCAAATTCGAGAAGGTGATTTATTTCCCAACGATGATTTTTATGACCAATCTCATTTCATCAAAGAAATAAAGAAACATACAGGTGTAAATCCAAAAGAACTACACCAAAACAAAAACGACCGATTTTTACAATTTTCTACTTTATAAGGCTCATAGCTTTGCATTTCATTTAAAAAACTAATAAAATGGAAAGTAGAAAAACGAAGTTATTTCAAGAAATCGGAAATTCAGGTATGAGAGGTATTGGGCAGAGAAGACAAAATGTTTTTGGTGCGTTTTTAAATTTAGCCCATGAAGTGATGCATACTGAAAGTGCATTCACACCCCTAAATCGTGAGATATTAGGTGCTTATGTTTCAAAAAAATTCGGATGTTCTTATTGTCATTTAGGACATTTAGAGACTGTGTTTGTATTAGGAGGTGAAGATTCAAAAGCCTTAGTAGATGAACCAACAGAGGAATTGAGCATTATGTTTGAACTTGCAGACAAAGTGGTTAGTAATGCAATTTCAGAACAAGATGTTGTGGATTTTATGGCAAAAGGATATACTGAACAACATTATGAAGACATCGTATTTGTTTGCTCGCTTTTCGGTTTTGCCAATAGAATGGTAACGGGTTTTGGGCTTCAATACATCGCCAGTAGGGATGAGGCAGGCTCTCGTTATCTTGCGAATGGGTATAAGTTCAACTAATAAAATTACCCATTATGTAAACCGTTCTTTCAAAATATCTTTGGAAGAACGGTTCTAATTTTAAAAAAATGAACAAAATTAATTACGGCTTTGACGCACCCGCCATCATGCGTAATCTGATAATTTTTGGATTGATTGTCCCAGTGATTGGCTTTTCAATATCTTATTATACAGGTAATATGATTTTAAATTACATTGGTATTTTACTTGTCGTAATCGGTATTATTTTACTGATACTTGGTATTTCAATGTATATCTACGGTATCAAAGGAAAGTTTAGAATGAGAGATTTTATGCTCAGTAAAATAGCTTGGAAAGGAAACGAAAATGTATTGGATATTGGAACTGGTCTTGGAATTTACATGATTGGTGCGGCTAAACACTTAACAACAGGTAAATCAATCGGAATTGATATTTGGCGAGCCGAAGACCTTTCGGAAAATAATATTGAAAATGCGTACAAAAATGCTGATTTAGAAAATGTTAGAGAAAAAGTAGAGATTAAAAACGAAGATGCAAGAAAACTAAATTTTCAAGACAACTCATTCGATATAATCTTATCTATGTATTGTATTCATAACATTGAAGATAAAACTGAACAAGAAAAAGCCTGTTTTGAAATTGCGAGAGTTCTCAAACCTAATGGAAGAGCCTTGATTGGAGATTATATACCAACACACGATTATGCTAAGTATTTTGAGAAAGCGGGACTTAACGTGGTAAGTTCAAAAAACTATATTTCAACTGCCTATACGTTAATGTGGATGGTTGAGGTTACGAAAATATGATAACACAGAAATGGTAAAAACTGAAAATTTCCGTAAGAATGAGAGTGTCCCCACCTGACATTCTTACGAAAGTAACGTCTGTGTGTACTTACGCATGAGTGTCAGGTGAGAAAAACTTTATACCTTCAACTTTTTACCAAAACTCCCATTCCTCAAATCTCTATCTCTGCATTTATGTTAATTATTCCAGCTTTTTGTTCAATGTATTTTCGGGTTTCAAACAAATCTTTTTGTAATTGTTTGATTCTTTTTTCACGCATTTTTACGTCTTCCTCATTGTCAAGATTATTGATTGCATTTTCATGAAATTGTATCTTTACATGAATCATTTTTGTAATAAGGTCAATCGCATCTTTCGAGCTAAACTGACCCTGAATCAATTGTATATTCATTGTATGTTATGTTCAAATATTTGATAATCAGCACATTATAGCCAATTGTTGAAGTGTAAATTGTTGAATTATTACAATTCAATCATTCACTCATTGTCATTCACTCATTGTTACTGCCCTTGTCCCAAAGAATACCCCGCTTTTCCGTCGAAATTATAGAGGTTTTCGGTCTTGATGGTATCAATATTTTGGTGAATCGCATGGGCTAAAATCTGGACAATTTGCTGGTGATCAATTTCATGCCCATCGACAGGTTTAAATCTGCAACGCCAGTGGTCGGTACAGAAAGTTTCTTCAAAACCTTCTGGCCAAACCTTAATTCCACGGTTCGTAATCATCGAAAGTTTGATGTAATTACTATCCAATTCCTGAATTTTCTTGGCTAATTCATCAGGACTTGAACCATTCCAATGTACAAAAATATCTACCCCAACCAAATCTTTTTTAGCAGGTGTTTTCTTCTGATATTTTGGTAAATTCAAAGCAGTTGCTCCAGCATAATCTACTGATTTTAAGGAATTTGGCTTCTCTCCCAAGTTGCCAATCACAGCCTCAGCGAACTCTTTTGTGCCTACTTTTTTTGTACTAACACCTTCCTTGAAGATGTCATACGTATGTACGCCGTCCTCTATCGTTTTCAACCAAGCATTCTGAACTTTCTCGGCTACGTCGCTTTGTCCAATATGATTCAACATCATCACTGCACCTTCTAAAAGCCCCGATGGATTTGCCATATTTTGCCCAGCCCGACGTGGTGCAGAACCATGAATAGCCTCGAACATGGCACATTTTTCCCCAATATTTGCCGACCCAGCCAGTCCAACCGAACCCGCAATTTGTGCCGCTACATCAGACAGTACGTCACCGTATAAATTTGGCATGACAATTACATCAAAAATCTCTGGTGTATCCGCCATTTTTGCCGCCCCGATGTCGATAATCCAATGTTCATTTTCTATGTCTGGATATTGCTTTGCTATTTCGTCAAAAACTTGATGAAAAAGCCCATCGGTCTGTTTCATGATGTTGTCTTTTGTGAAACAGGTTACTTTTTTTCTGCCATAATTTTTAGCATATTCAAAAGCATAACGGACAATTTTTTCACAACCTGGGCGACTAATCAATTTCAAACATTGCACTACTTCGTCGGTTTGTTGATGCTCGATTCCTGCGTATAAATCTTCCTCATTTTCACGGATAATCACAATATCCATCTCAGGGTGTTTGGTTTTCACGAAGGGATGCAAACTCGAACACGGGCGAACATTAGCGTACAGTCCGAGAAATTTTCTGGTCGTTACATTCAAACTTTTGTAACCACCACCTTGTGGCGTAGTGATGGGGGCTTTCAAAAACACCTTATTGCGTCTTACAACATCCCAAGATTCTTTGGCGATACCAGCAGTATTGCCTGCTAAATAGACTTTTTCGCCTACTTCAATTTCTTCAATTTCGATTTCGGCTCCTGCTGCCAAAATGATTGCAAGTGTTGCGTCCATGATTTCTGGACCAATTCCATCTCCTTTTGCTACGGTTATTTTTGTCATTTTTTTGTTTGAAATTTCCCCTCTCGGTAGTCGCAATGGAATTCGAGAGGGGCGGGGTGAGGTCAATCGGATAAATTATTTACACCACAAAATTCTCAAAACTGATTCATTAATTTTTATTTATCTTTGTAATAATATACATAAAAATTATTTATGAATTACACTTTGCATCAGTTACAAGTATTCCTGAAAGTCACGCAGACACAGAGCATCACGAAGGCAGCAGAAGACCTCAATCTGACACAACCAGCCGTGTCTATTCAGCTAAAAAACTTCCAAGACCAATTTGAAATTCCACTGTATGAAGTTGTGGGAAGGCAACTTTTTGTAACAGATTTTGGCAAAGAAATAGCCATTGCTGCCGAAAATATTTTGAACCAAGTTTATGCCATTAATTACAAAACGATGGCATTTAAAGGACAACTCACGGGGAGATTGAAACTGTCAATTGTGTCAACGGGGAAGTATGTGATGCCCTATTTTTTGTCTGATTTCATGAAAAATAATGAAGGCGTTGAGCTACTCATGGATGTAACCAACAAAGCAAAAGTGATAGAAAGTTTAGAGAAAAACGAAGTGGATTTTGCCTTAGTTTCGGTACTGCCAGAGAGCCTAAAAATTGATAATCTGGAACTAATGCAGAACAAATTATACTTAGTGGCGAACTCTAAACAAAAGTTTAAAAGTAAAAAATACAGTAAAGAAATTTTTGAAGAACTGCCCCTCATTTACCGAGAAAAAGGCTCAGGCACAAGATTGGTAATGGAAAAATATATAGCAGAGAATGATTTGCCCGTTAGAAAAAAGATGGAATTAACCTCCAACGAAGCTGTGAAACAAGCGGTAATTGCTGGCTTAGGTTGTTCGATTATGCCCTTGATAGGAATTAAAAATGAACTGAATTCTGGCGATTTACAGATTATCCCTGTAAAAGGTTTCCCGATAAAATCAACGTGGAATTTAATTTGGTTAAAGAGTAAAAACCATTCTCCCGTAGCAAACAGTTTTTTGAATTATATCAAAGACAAAAAAAGTAAAATTATCAAAGAAAATTTTGATTGGTTTGAGGAGTATTGAGGAAATGTATCTAAATTAGAACGTTACTAAAAACCTTGTTGAATCTAAGAAAGTTTAAACTGTTTCAATATTAATTTATCCTAAAATAAAATGAAAAATATCATTCTATCAATCCTGTTTACACTTGTTAGTTGTACACTATTTGCTCAAAATAAAGATGAAGCAGAAAAGTTGATAACAGACGGAATTACTTTGCATGACAAAGGTAAATTTAATGAAGCAATTGTGCTATACAATAAAGCTTTAGAATTTGATAAAGACAATAGAAATGCTTTGTCAGAAATAGCGTTGAGTTTATTGTCACTTGGGAAATATGAGGAATCAATACAATATTGTGAACAAATCATTAAAATTCATGCTGGTTCAGAAGGACTAAAATCTGTTTATGTAACTATGGGGAATGCTTTTGACGGTCTAAAGCAGCCTGAAAAATCAATAAAAACTTATGACGAGGGAATAAAACTATTTCCTGATTCATATCAATTACATTTCAATAAAGGCATAACCTTGTCTGGTATCAACAAACTAAACGAATCAATACAGTCTTTCCAAAAAGCGGTTTCATTAAATCCTAACCATGCAGGTTCGCATAATGCACTTGCACGAGTGTTATTTTTTTCAAAAAAGAAAAAAGTGCCTTCACTTTTAGCCTTTGGGAGATTTTTTATCATTGAACCAGAGGGAAATCGTGCGAAGACTAATCTTAAAACAATCAGACAAATAACAAAAGGGAATGTTGATGAAAAGGGAGATAATAAGATAACAATCAATATTGACTCTGGATCATTAAGTGGGGCGAAGAATGGAGAAAAAGTGGAGAATAATTTTTCGTCAACAGAGTTATTACTTGCACTTTCGGCAGGATTAGATTTGGATGAAAAAAATAAAGGAAAATCTGAAGTAGAGTTATTTATTCAGAAAATAGAAACGATTTGTTCATCATTAAATGAAACGCAAAAAGACAATTTTGGCTTTTATTGGGACTATTATGTTCCATATTTTATAGAAATGAAAAATAAAAATATGATAGAAACCTTTGGACATCTTGTTTATGCTTCTTCTGATGACCCTAAAGTATTAGTCTGGCTTGATTTTCATAAACCAGAAATTGAGGCGTTTTATAAATGGAGTCAGAGTTATGAATGGAAAATAGGGAAATGAAATATCTTAGATTCAACAAAAAATAACCCTACTCCAACACCATATTAATCAATTGCCAAACTGCTAAACCAATAAAAATACAGCCCATTATTTTATTTAATCGACTGTCTGTGAGATACTTGAAAATTAAATTTCTCTTTTTGTGGGAA
>JAAFJL010000017.1 GCA_013298865.1 Cytophagales bacterium
CTCAATGATAACCGATTTATTACCAAGACATATTCATGCCACTTCTACCGAGGGTTTTCTATTAAAAATATTACTCTTTGTACTCGCTTTTACAATTTTATAAACGTTACAACTTAGATTAATTATTAATACTACCATTTTTGTAAACCTCACCCTGCCAATTATACGTTGGAATTGCGTTGAAATCTGCTTCGGATAAATCTCTACTAAATCCCAATGCAGCCAGTACATTTCCTCGAACAGTTGCAGGGGCAAGTGCTGGGTTAGAAGTTTGTACAGCTGTAATTCTGGCATTAATGAATTGTTGAGAATTCATTACATCTAATGTTGGCACTGGTTCAACAAACCCCGTGTAATAATTGAATGTAACTTTTGTTCTACCAGCTTTTCCTTTTTTTGTTGTAATTAAAACTACACCATTCGCCGCCTGAGAACCATAAATTGCCGCAGTAGCAGCATCTTTAAGTACATCAATTGATTCAATATCATTAGGGTTCAAATAAGCTAATGGGTTGGTGCTTACCGTTCCACCACCATCATTTCTGTTATTTAGTTGAACACCGTCAACAACGTACAATGGTTCATTTCCAGCAGAAATTGAACCTACACCACGAATTCTTACTGAAACAGCTCCGCCTGGCACACCATTCCCAGCTTGAACTTGCACACCCGCCATACGACCTTGCAATGCTTTATCAAAACTCTGTAAAGGCATATTTTCTATAGCTTCTCCTTTGATATTTGAAGTCGCACCAGTTGCCTCTTTCTTCTTGATAGTCGCTCCGTAACCTGTTACGATTACTTCTTCAAGAGCAGAAACATCCGAATCCATAGTGACATTAACAACGCTTTTTGTTCCAACATCAACGCTGACCTTCTTATAGCCAACAAACCCAAAAATCAATAAGGAATTGTTACCAGAAACATTGATTTTGAAAGTTCCATCCGAACCAGTTACTGCACCTTTTGTTGAACCCTTTAGTCCAACGCTAACCCCTGGGAGTGGGGCATTGTCCTCAGAGGAAATAACTTTTCCTGTGATTGTTCTATCCTGAGCGGCAACCTTAAATACAAGGCATAGCAAAAGGATAAAACTCATTAGTAGTTTTTTTTGCATTTGATAAATTAGTTTTGATTATGATAATTTAGAATAAATTAACTCTAAGATAACTCACATACTAACATTTTGTTTATTGAAGAAATCAATAATTAGTTTAATACCATGATTTTTCTTAGATGTTCAATTAAAAGGTTTTATTTTTTCGGAACGAGGTACTTTCGTATTTTTTTAATTCCATCTTTTTTCCTTTAAACAGCTTCATTGTACGGTTGAAATTAGCCTGAACAAAGTCAACACTTTTAAAATAGTTTTGTCATCTAATTTACCAAAAATCTGTCCCAAAATTAAAGTTTAAACACTTGTGATTGTGCTTTCTTCATGTAACTTTGTATTTCGAGTATGTAAAATTTTAACCCGAAATACTTTTGAAATTCTCCGACGAAATAATTGATGCTCTTTCATTAGATTGTATAATTTTTGGTTTTAAAAATGCGGGATTATCCGTTTTGTTAGTTAAACATGGTCAAGGTACTACCAAAGGTTCTTGGGCTTTGCCAGGAAGCTGGATAAAATATAATGAGAGTTTAGATGAAGCAGCTAACAGGATTTTGACTTCCCAAACATCAGTAGAGAATATTTTTTTGGAGCAATTCAAGACTTTTGGAGACTTAAATCGTTTCCCAGATAGTCGGGTAATTACAGTTGCATACTACGCTTTGGTCAATATAGAAAAATTTGAATTACACGCAGGACCTACTGTTATTGACGTAAACTGGTTCAACATAGAGAATATTCCCAAGATGATTTTCGATCATAATGAAATTCTTGATAGTTGTTTTGCACACTTACGGCACAAAGTTCAACACGAACCAATAGGCTTTAATTTACTTCCCGAAAAATTTACTTTACTCCAATTGCAAGAGTTATACGAAGCAATTCTCGGACAAAAATTAGATAAATCAAATTTCAGAAGAAAATTTATTAAAATGAATTTACTGGTTTCGTGTAACGAACGTCAACAAGATGTTTCGCACAGGGCAGCCATGCTTTATCGATTTGAAGAAACTGTATATAATCGGCTGAAAGAAAAAGGGTTTACTTTTGAAATTTAACGGAATCAATTCTACTGACTAAAATAAAAAGAAAGAAGAATCATAAATTCTCAAAATAGGAGTAGGGTATTGAATTGAAAATACCAATCAGAATCTTAATCTCGCTTTGGTAAGGGACAATAATCCAAATCTTATTAACTTTACCTTCATTTTTAGTAACAAAAGAACTTCCAACTTAGGGGTTCTTTTATTATTTTATCCCATTATTTTTACTATGAATCAATTGCAATTAATTGTAAATCAGATATTTACTGATAGTTTCAATGAAAAACCAATGATAGTTCGCTCTCCAGGAAGGGTCAACTTAATTGGCGAACATACCGATTATAATGGAGGATTTGTCCTTCCTGCGGCTACCGATAAATCAGCATATTTAGCTATTTCACCTTCTGTTACTAACACTGGCAAATGGGTTTCTGTAGATATGGGTGAAACTGTAGAAATCAATTTTGATGAGATAAAATTTTATCAGAATCACCGTTGGATTAATTACATTCTGGGGGTTGTCCAACAATTTGAAAATCGTGGAATGAAAATCCCTCCATTCAATTGTGTTTTGGCTGGAGATGTACCCATTGGTTCTGGTATGTCATCTTCGGCAGCCATGGAAAGTGCGGTAGGTTTTGCCTTAAACGAAATGAATGGTTTTGGATTAAATAAAAAACAACTCGCTCAATTAGTCCAACAAGCTGAAAATGAGTTCATTGGCGTAAAATGTGGCATCATGGATATGTTCGCAAGTATTCATGGTAAGGAAAATAATGTCATTCGTTTAGACTGTGAAACCCTTGAATACCAATATTTTCCACTCAATCTGGGCGATTATAAAATCGTACTTTTTGATTCAGGCGTAAAACATAATTTGGTAGAGTCAGAATACAATCTAAGAAGACAACAGTGCGAAGAAGGCTTAACATTTTTTAGAAAGCATTTTGATGAATCTGTTAAAAATCTAAGCCAAGTTCCTTTATCATGGTTGCAGTCGAGCAAGAGTCAATTAGATCCAATTGTCTATAAACGTTGTCAGTATGTGATAGAAGAAAACCAAAGAATTCTTTCTGCTTGTGAAAATCTGCAAGCTGGTAACCTCAAAGATTTTGGTATAAAAATGACAGCTACGCATGAAGGTCTCAGAAATTTATACGAAGTAAGTTGTAAGGAATTAGACTTTTTGGTAGATGCTGTTTGGCACGAGTCATCAGTTTTAGGTTCAAGAGTAATGGGTGGAGGCTTTGGTGGTTGTACAATTAATCTGATAAAAGCTAATGCAATAGATGAATTATTCGACAGATTATCAGTCAGTTACAAACAAAATATGGGCATAAAATTGAAAACTTATAGTGTAGTAACAGCAAATGGAACGGAGTTGGTTATTTGTGATTGAGTGATTTGTGAGTTAGTGAATTATTAACCACTAACTTATTATTTCAGTTTTTCAATCACAAATCACAAATCACAAATAAAAACTCATGGTTTTCGATTTTAACGAACATTCACACATCAGACAAAATCCATTAACAGGTGACTGGATAATGGTTTCTCCGCATAGAACCAAACGCCCTTGGCAAGGAAAAACTGAGGATATTGTCAAAGATTCTCGCCTGCAATATGACCCAACTTGTTATCTATGTGCAGGAAATCCACGAATGAATGGTGAATTAAACCCCAATTATTCAGATACTTACGTTTTTCAAAATGACTTCGCCGCTTTACAGTCGGAAGTCCCGAAGGGAGAAATTAAAAAGGGAGGATTATTAAAAGCAGAGTCCGTAAAAGGAGAATGTCGAGTAATCTGTTTTTCGCCAAGACATGACCTGACTTTGGCTGAAATGGAAACGCCAGATATTCGTAAAGTTGTAGATACTTGGATTGTAGAATTCGAGGATTTTCGCACCCAAAAAGATATAAAATACGTCCAAATTTTTGAAAATAAAGGCGAAATAATGGGCTGTTCTAACCCTCATCCGCACGGGCAAATTTGGGCTTCGAGTAATATTCCAGTAGAAATTTTGAAAGAAACACAAAAACAAAGAGATTACTTTTTTGAAAATAAAAAAACGCTTTTAGAAGACTATTGGCAATTGGAAGTGTCTGAAAATCAACGAATTGTTGTTGAAAATGATAATTTTTTGGTAGTTGTTCCTTTTTGGGCAACTTGGCCCTTCGAGACGATGTTGATTCCAAAACGCCCAATGGCATATATTTCAGAAATGACTGAAAATGAGAAGGATGATTTGGCAGATATTGTCAGAAGATTAACGACTCGTTACGACAATCTTTTCAATACCTCATTTCCTTATTCGGCAGGGATTCATCAAGCACCAATTAATACCCAAAATCTGGAAGGTTGGCATTGGCACATTCATTTTTATCCTCCACTTTTACGTTCGGCAACCGTCAAGAAATTTATGGTTGGTTATGAACTATTGGCAAATCCGCAACGAGATATTACCGCAGAACGTGCTGCTGAACAATTAAGAAATTTGAGTGAAATTCATTATAAAAAATAAAAAAAATGGAAAATGAGAAAGTCAACTTTCATTTTCCATTTTTTAAAATTATTTATGGAAGAATCCGTGGTACGGTTGAGGTTAAAATCCATTTGTGAGAAATTCAAGCTCAACCGTTCCACGGTTATCAATGTTTTCCGAATAAATCATTGAAGAACTTCCATTTTTTTAAACTTCTTAAAATATTCAGTATTAGCCTTTGCCTCAGTTTCAATTTCAAGAATTTGACATTGATTTTTTCCAATAAAACCTTCCAAATTTTGTGTTAAATCAGATTTTGTAGTAACCAGATTATACAAAATATTAAATTCTTGAGCTAAATTTTTAGCAGTAGATTTTTGTGTTGTCTCGAAAAACGGCTCTAATTCTGGCAGTTTATTTGGTCCATCAATCATTCTGAAAATCCCACCACCGTGATTGTTAAATAATACAACTCTCAGATTATTAGGCAGATAGCAATTCCAAAAAGCATTTCTGTCGTAGAAGAAAGCCACATCTCCAGTTAATAAATAGACAGTTTTATTTGTTCCTAATGCACAACCCAATGCTGTACTCGTACAGCCGTCTATGCCACTCGTTCCTCGGTTAGCAAAAGTTTCAATATTTCTATTTGTTGCAATACCCAAATAGTTCAAATATCTCACAGGCATAGAATTAGCAACATGAATGATTGAGTTTTCTGGAATTGATTCGAGTAAAATATTCATAGCTTCAAATTCCGTAAAAAAATCTACGTTGGCATTCCTAAAAAACTGAGCTTGATATTTTTGAGCTTTTAAGTTTGCATTTTCCCAATGATTTTTAAATTTCTCATCAATAAACAAACCATCTTCATTTGTTCTAAAATCTTCATAATCAACATCCTCTAAAAGTCTTTTTAAGAAATCCTTTTTGTCCATGGGAATGTTCATCGTTAAAGATTGGAATGGGTCAATCACGTCTTCGATTTCTTGAATATGCCAATGGTCGATAGGAGGGAACTTTCTGAAATATTGCTTTAAGTCTTTAGAAATGAATGACTTACCCGCAGTAATCAGTAACTCAGGTGAAAATTTTTCATCTGCATTTTTTAAAAATAAGTCATGCTTTGAGATAAACTCATCTCCCAAATTTGAAATAACATCGCCTACTACAACAAAATTGTAATCGTTACTCAATTCTTTCAAAATCTGAATTAGTTCCTCATCAAGATATGATTGTCCGATAGCTATGACAATGCTTTCTGCTTCTTTTATTTTTGAAAATAAATTATTCCAATCTGTTGAATTTATGCTTTTTTGAATTGCTAAACGTTCAATAATTTTAACATTTTCAGTTGAAATTATTTCCTCGTTTTCAATCGGATAAAAAGGTTCTCTTAATGGAATATTGAGATGAATTGGACCGCATGGAGAATTTATTGCTTTGTTAACTGCCTCATTTACAATACGTTGAATAAACCATTGGCTATCTTTGTGCGAATAATCAGAAGTTAATTGATAACTTTTTTTTACGTGCTTCCCGTAAATATTTTCTTGAAAAATCGTTTGTCCATCATACTGATGAATCCATTCTTGGGGTCTGTCTGCGGTTAGAATTAACAGTGGAACTTCTTGAAAAAAAGCTTCTGCAACTGCTGGAGCAAAATTGTAAGCCGCCGAGCCTGACGTACAGAGAATTACAACGGGCTTACCAGTAATTTGAGCTAATCCTAAGGCTATAAATCCAGCAGAACGCTCATCAGAAACTGATAAACACGTGATTTTTGGGTGTCTTGAAAAAGCAATCGTTAAAGGTGCATTTCTTGAACCTGGACAAATGAAGGCTTGTTCTACCCCTTTTTGGGCAAGAATTTCTACTAAATCAATGATTGGTTGAAGTATTGCCATAGATTAATTTGAAAATTTAGAAATGTAGGAATTTTGAAATCCTTGTTCTCGTTCAGTTGTTGTGGAAACTTGGTGTACCCATAATTTGAGAAATTTCAAATATTTGATATAAAAAAAGCCTCATTCGAGGCTTTTTTTAATCTATACTTTTATTAGATAATGATTGTTTGATTTATGTTAAAAATCAATAGCTTCAAATCAAAATTATCCTAAGTATGTTTTCAATGCTTTGCTTCTTGAAGTATGTCTCAATCTACGAATTGCTTTTTCTTTAATTTGACGAACACGTTCACGAGTCAAATTGAATTTTTCTCCAATTTCCTCTAAAGTCATTGCGTGTTCTCCATTCAATCCAAAATAAAGTGTTACCACATCTGCCTCACGCTGAGTCAAAGTTGATAATGCTCTCTGAACCTCACGACGCAAAGAGTCGTTAATTAAGCCTGAATCTGGTTTGTCTTCTCCGTCGTTTTCCAAAACATCTAACAATGAGTTTTCTTCACCTTGAACAAATGGTGCATCCATCGAAACGTGACGACCAGAAATTTTCAATGTATCAACAACTTCACCAGTAGAGATTTCTAAAACCTCCGCCAATTCTTCTGGCGTTGGTTCACGTTCAAATTTTTGCTCAAGCTCCGAGAAAGTCTTTGAAATTTTATTCAATGAACCGACACGATTCAAAGGCAAACGTACAATTCTTGATTGCTCAGCCAAAGCCTGCAAAATTGATTGACGAATCCACCAAACCGCATAAGAGATAAACTTAAAACCACGTGTTTCATCAAAACGCTGAGCCGCCTTAATCAAACCTAAGTTTCCTTCATTGATTAAATCTCCAAGGCTAAGTCCTTGGTTTTGGTACTGTTTAGCAACAGAAACTACAAAGCGAAGATTGGCTTTTGTTAATCTTTCGAGCGAAAGCTGGTCTCCCTCCCTTATTTTTTGAGCTAAAATAACTTCCTCCTCTGGTGTCAACAAATCGACCTTTCCTATTTCTTGCAAATACTTATCAAGCGACTGACTTTCTCGATTGGTAATCTGCTTACTAATTTTTAGCTGTCTCATTCTTTGTTAAATTTTAAAGTATTCAAGTAATTGGTTAACATAGAACTTGTCCAAATTGTTCGTATTAGGCTACAAAGACAAGTGAATAATGATATAACCATGAAAACATTGCAGTTTTCATGATTATAAAACTGTTTTTATTACGGTTTTGGTATAAGTACCTTTCTTGATAATCTAAATTTACCCGTTTTCTTATCTACTTCAACCAACTGAACTTTTACCACTTCTCCAATTTGTAAGACACCATCCATTGATTCTAAACGTTCCCATTTCACTTCTGAAATATGTAACAAACCATCTTTGCCAGGCATAAATTCAACAAAAGCACCAAATGGCATGATTGATTTTACAACTCCTTCATAAGTTTCGCCAACTTCAGGAATTGCAACAATTCCTTTTACCATTCTTACGGCAGTATCCATTGCAGTTTTATTAGCCGAATAGATACTTACATATCCTCCGTCTTCTCTTTCTTCAATCGAAACCGTGGCACCAGATTGCTTTTGAATATCCTGAACAATTTTACCACCAGGTCCAATCACCGAACCAATTTGTTCTTTCTGAATTTTGATGACAGTTGCTCTTGGCGTTTGTGGTTTGAAATCGGCACGAGGATTGGTAATCGCCTCAGCCATTTTACCCAATATGTGTAAACGTCCTTGTTTTGCTTGAGCTAATGCTTCTGCTAAAACTTCATACGAAAGTCCATCTACTTTAATATCCATTTGACAAGCCGTAATTCCGTTCACTGTACCAGTTACTTTGAAATCCATATCGCCTAAATGATCTTCGTCTCCTAAAATATCAGAAAGTACTGCATAAGCACCAGTTTTAGGGTCAGAAATTAATCCCATAGCAATACCAGAAACTGGAGCTTTGATTTTGATACCTGCATCCATCAATGCCAAAGTACCAGCACAAACTGTCGCCATCGAAGACGAACCATTTGATTCTAAAATATCAGAAACAATACGAATTGTATAAGGATTGTCTTCTCCAGTTGGTAATACTTTCTTCAATGAACGCATCGCCAAGTTTCCGTGACCAATCTCTCTACGACCAGGTCCTCTATTTGGCTTAACTTCTCCTGTCGAAAACCCAGGGAAATTATAATGCAACATAAATTTATTATGACCTTGAACCATCGCAGAATCAACGATTTGCTCATCCAAACGTGTTCCTAAAGTTACAGTTGTAAGAGATTGAGTTTCTCCACGTGTAAATACAGCAGAACCGTGTGGAGAAGGCAAATAGTCAACTTCGCAATAAATGGCACGAATTTCATCTAATTTACGACTATCCAAACGATGACGCTCTTTCAATACCATTTGACGAACGGCTTCTTTTTCAATATCGTGCATGTACCATTTTACTAATGATAAGTTTACACTATGATCTTCTGGAAGTGTTTCAATATAACCTTTAACAATTGCACCGAATGCTTCTTTACGTGCTGTTTTAGATGGATTTCCTTCTTTAGCAACTTCGTAATAACTATCAAAATATTTAGCCCAAAGTTCTTCTCTTAATGCTTCGTCATGAGTTTCGTGGCTGTAAGTTCTCTTCTCAGTTTTTCCAACTGCTGCTTCTAATTCTTTTACAACTGCACATTGTATTTTGATAGCATCATGAGCAATTCTTAATGCTTCTAACATATCGTCTTCTGATACTTCATTGCCTTCACCTTCAACCATCAGAATATCATTCATGTTAGCAGCTACTAAAAGCTCTAAGTCGGCATTACTAAGTTCGGTAGTTGTAGGATTTACTACAAACTGACCATTTATTTTAGCAACTCTAACTTCAGAAATTGGACCATTGAAAGGAATGTCTGAAACTGCTAATGCTGCTGCTGCCGCCAAACCAGCAAAGCTATCAGGCTGAACTTCTAAGTCAGCAGAAATCATTGTGATTGCTACTTGTGTATCTGCGTGGAAATCACTCGGAAAAGTTGGACGTAAAGCTCTGTCAACCAGACGACTAACTAATACTTCGTAATCTGAAAGTTTACTTTCACGACGTAAAAAACCACCTGGAATTCTACCTGCCGAAGCAAATTTTTCTTGATAATCAACTGACAGTGGTAAGAAATCAGTCCCTTCTTTTGCGTTTTGACTTGCTACAACAGTTGCTAAAAGCATCATATTGCCACTTCTTAGTACAACTGCACCGTCAGCTTGTTTTGCTAATTTACCTGTCTCGATAGTAATTTGCTTACCATCAGGCATATTTATTGTTTTCGTAATTACGTTAAATGACATAAAGTTTTGGGGAAATTCCTCCTGTCTTTATTGATGAAGGATTTATTGTTAAAGGTAGTTTGTGCATCCAAGACTGGAATATTTCAGAGGGTCTAATCAAAAAATGGTTAGCACAATTTGGTATGGAAAAAAAGAATTCGGGGAAATCCAATAAAAGGATACCCCCGAATATTTTACTTTCTAATGCCAAGTTCTGCAATGATTGCACGATAACGTGAAATATCTTTCTTTGTAAGATAATCCAGTAATCTTCTTCTTTTACCAACTAATTTCAATAAGCCCAAACGTGTAGAGTGGTCTTGTTTGTTTAGTTTTAAGTGAGCAGTCAAATGATTGATTCTGTAAGTGAATAACGCAATCTGCGATTCGGCAGAACCAGTATCGATTTTAGACTTTGCATGCCCTTTTGATTCAAAAACTTCTTGTTTTTTTTCGGGTGATAAGTACATCTTCAACCAGTTTAAAATGTGATAATATTGTGAAACGTGCAAAATTAGGATTTTTTAAAGACAAACGCAAGTTTTTACCCATTTTTTACCAATAATTTTGAACCTAACGATGTTTTTGAAAGATATTCCTTGGCTCTATTTAACCACACCTTATACAAATCAGAATCAAATAATCTGGAGTCATTAATCGCATTTTTCATGAAATATCCGCCAATCGAAACAAGAATTATATTTGATGCCCAAGCCCCCAATAAGACAAAAGTTTTACCCTCTTTTACCAACTTGTCTCCCTGCTGAGTTAGCACATACATTAGAATAAAAAAGAAAACGCCCACCACAACAGGTAAACCGAAGCCACCTTTTCTAATAATTGCACCCAAGGGTGCTCCAATCAAGAACATTACAAAAACCGCAAACGCACTCGAAAATTTGTGATGCCACTCCAGATTTGATAAGCGAAAATCTTTTTTCTTTGAATAAGCAGAACTTTCATTGGTTTCGGAGTAAGCAACCATGTTTCTGATTTGATTGGTAGCATACTCACTTCTCGGAATGTGGTCTTTTGAAAACAGTTTGGTTTTCTTTTGAATAAGCGGTGCAATCCATTTAGTGTTTGAAAATATACCCTTCTGTTTAGCGTCCATTTTAGCAGGTATATTCCTCAAATGATAAATGTAATAACTTCTGGCAGTGATAAAATTTGACTCCATCATCTTTTTATACTCCAAATTCAATGAATCACTTGTATGAGTCAATTCAACTACATTCATCATAATTTGATGATGTTTGAATTGGTCTTCATCCGTTTTGTGCATATCAAAAACCGAAAGACTCATGACCATTTTGCTTTTTTTGAAACCATGTGCAGCCATATCTGTGGCATCATTGCCTGAGCTTCTATCGGCATCTTCGGCATAATCATAACCATTGAATAACTCAAAAACTAAGTATTGTTTATTCATAATGGTATACATCAAAGCAGAGTCTGCCAAGGTTACGTGCTTATTCCCGTCATTTTTTGTATGGTCAAAAATGATAACATCTTTCAGTGTTTTATTATCAGGAAACTTTTTACCAACCTTTATACTGTATCCTGGTAATTCGCTGTAAAAAATTCCTTCTTTGATATTCAAAGTTGTTTTGGTTGATTTTATGTCATAGAGCAGGCTATAAAATTTTAAATTTGCCCAAGGTAAACCTACATTATTGAACCAAAAAGTAAAACTTGTTATCAAAATCGCTGCAACGAGTGTAGGCATAATTGCTCGAATCATTGAAATACCTGCACTTTTCAAAGCTGTAAGTTCAAAGAATTCCCCTAATTTTCCGTAAGTCATTAAAGTAGAAAGCAACATTGCCAATGGCATTGCAACTGGTAATGTTACAAGACTCAAATAGAAAAAGAGTTCCAGATAAACGTTGATTCCTAAATCCTTTCCGAAAAGGTCATTGAAATACATCAGAATTAAACGAATCAAGAAAATGAAAATCACCACTGCCAGTGACAGAATGAATGGTCCCCAAAATGCTTTTAAAACTAACTTATCTATTTTTTTCATGTATTATTTATGCTAAAACAAAAAATGTTAGAAACAGATGATGTTCCTAACATTACGAAGGTATTCAAAAAAAAGTTTTTCAGGAAAATCCACTCATTAAAGAATGTTAATTTCCTACAATTTCTTTTAATCTAAATATCAAATCTTCCCAAAGTTCTTTTAATTCGTCTTCATCAGAATTAGCAGAAAAGTCGGAGATTTTGAAATATGTTGAACCCGTAAGGTCGCTAACGTCCAATTTGAATTCAATATAATTATGCTCTTTTTCTTCTGGGTTTGAAGGAATAAAATCAAATTTTGCAGATTTATTCAATCTCGTTTGTGTCAATTTTGCTAAATGACTATCGCCGTCCCAAATAAAATCAAAAGTTTGACTGTCTTTTACGGATACTTTCTCTGCAAACCATTGTTGCAACCCAGAAGCGGTACTTATATAAGGAAATAACACTTTCGGAGAAGCTCTCAGCTCAAACTCCACGACAAATTTATGCTTGTTCATAATCTAAAAGGTAATTTAGTAAATCAATGCTGTCCCAAATAATTGGCATCAGTAATGGCAAAGGTATAATTGTTATTGTAAAATGCAAACGTTCTCTAAGATTTGTTTGAAATCAGTAAAAATAATAGAAATTTTAAAATAGATAAATCAGCATTAATCTTTTCTAAATGACTGATTAGTAAACCAATAAAAGAAACTTTATGTTTTTTTAAGGAAATGGTTTGGCTTTAAATCTCAAAAAGTGTAATTTTGCACCATATTACTGCGGGATAGCTCAGATGGTTAGAGCGTAGGATTCATAACCCTAAGGTCGGCAGTTCGATCCTGCTTCCCGCAACGACTTAAATCCTCTCATTCGAGAGGATTTTTTGTTTAAAAATAATTCGTAACTTGAAGAGTCGTTTACCCCAAAAGTTAAACTATGGAACAAAAAATAAAACCCGACTTTAATGACATCTTCATGGACTTGGCTGTTAATCTTGCCAAAAGGTCGCATTGTATTAAAGCCCAAGTTGGTGCTGTACTAACAAAAGATACCAGAATTATTTCTATCGGATACAATGGACCACCTGCGGGAACACATAATTGTGATGAAGAATTTCCAGAAATTGGATGTGAGAGAGATTCAAAAGGGAGTTGTTCATTGGCTCTTCATGCAGAACAAAATGCAATTTTGTACGCTTCTAAAAATGGAATGTCGGTCGAAGGAGCAACAATTTATGTAACTCTATCACCGTGTATTGCTTGTGCAAGAATCATTTTTAGCATGAAAATCAAGAAAGTTTTTTTCTTACATTCTTATGCTAAATACAAAGGAATTGAAAAAGACGAAGGAGTGGAGTTTCTGAGAAAGTTCGGCGTGGAAGTAATTGAGTACCAGAAAATGCAGGTATGCGATTAGGAATAAAATTCAAAAATTCTCTTTTAAGGTATTGGTAATCAGACCAGTATGTTTTGTTGGTCTGATTGCCAATACAAATAATCAATGTTCTACACCACCGTGTCCATGTACATGACCATGTTCAATTTCTGACTCTGTTGCTTCTCTAACATCCATAATTGTCCCTTTGAAAGACATTTCTTTTCCAGCTAAAGGGTGGTTAAAATCAACAGTAATTGTTTCAGGATTGATAGCTAAGATTTTTCCGTTTAAGTGACTACCCTTGTCATCAGTCATTGGGATAATATTTCCTACTTCCAATAAACCTTCAATTTCGTCTCCTTTTTCATCTTTAAACAAATTAATAGGTAATTCAACAACTGCTTCGGTATCATACTGCCCGTACCCATCATCGGCTGGTAATGAGAAATCAAAGGAGTCATTAATGTTGAGTCCTTCTAATTTATCCTCGAAAGCCTCTGGTAAACCACTCATTCCATAAATGAAAGCCATAGGTTCATCTTGTTCGACGATTTCCACTAATTCTTTTTCTCCGTCACTATCGGTCACAGTTAACTCGTAGGTGATGGTTACAACTTTTGAATTTGAAATTTGCATTTTTTCTTGATATTTTTTTTCACAAACCTACAATATTTCTCCTAAAAAACTCTAACTTGCCAAAAAACATTTACAAATTTGAACATTCTCGCACACATATTTTTATCGGGTAATACCCCTGAAATCATTCTTGGGAACTTTATCGGGGATTTTGTAAAAGGAAATCTTGATTCCCAGAAGATAAAAGCGTTGTATTCAACAGGAATAATTAATGGATTGAGTTTACATCGAGAAATTGACTTTTACACAGATAACCATCCCGTTGTACGTAGAAGTATTGATAGAATTCAGAGGAAATATCACAAGTTTTCGGGCATTGTAATTGATGTGATTTATGACCATTATTTGTCAAAAGATTTTGCTAAATATTCAGATACTCCCTTACCAATTTTTGCAGAAAACTTTTATCAGTTTATAGAATCCTACAAAGATGCTTTGCCAGAGGAAGTGCAACGGATGATGGGCTATATGATAAGCCAAGATTGGTTGAATAATTATGCAACTTATGACGGAATTGACAGGACTTTGACAGGAATTTCTCGCAGGACAACTTTTACTTCTGGTATTGCAGAAGCGGCTATTGAATTAGTAAATTTGAAAGATGAATTTCAAGCTGATTTTGATGAATACTTTCCGCAACTTCAACAGAAATGCATAGAATTTTTAAGTACCATTTAAGTTATTAAAATGAACAAAACGCCTGTCGAATTACTGAAGGATTTGAAGAAAAAAAACTATGCACCAATTTATCTGCTGCACGGCGACGAACCTTATTATGTTGATGCAATTACTAATTTTTTTGAAGAAAATATCCTACCACCAGCCGACCAAAGTTTCAATCAATTCGTGATTTTTGGGAAAGATGTTACCATTCCAACTGTGCTTTCTTATGCAAAAAGGTTTCCGATGATGTCTGAATATCAGTTAGTTATCGTAAAGGAAGCACAAGCAATACAAGGAATAGGACAGAAAGACATGACTAAACTCATTGAGGATTATGCTAAAAATCCCTTGACTTCTACGATTTTAGTGTTGTCGAGTAAGGATGGATTTAACGAAAATCTAACTTGGGTAAAAGCCATCAATAACAAAGGTGTAGTGGTAAATTCCAGAAAAATGTATGATAGTAAGTTGCCAGAATGGATTATCAATTATTGCCATGACCACGGATTGAAGATAAGCCAAAAAGCGGTCATGATGTTGGCAGAATTTATTGGAAATAATTTGAAAAGATTGGTATCTGAATTAGAAAAAATCAGTTTGAATTTGAAGGTTGGGGAAGAAATAAATGCTGGAATCATTGAGAAATATATCGGAATTAGTAAGGAATTTAATGTGTTTGAGTTTCAGAAATCATTGATTCAAAAAGATGTATTGAAAGCAAACCAAATCATTGAATATTTTAAATCTAATCCCAAAGAAAACCCGATTACTCCCATAATTTTAAACCTATTTACGTTTTTCAGTAAACTCATTTTGGTGCATTCGGCAGCGGATAAATCAGAGAAAGGTTTGGCAGTCACATTGGGTGTAAATCCTTTTTTTGTAAAAGATTATCTATTAGGTGCAAGAAATTATAGCCTTGGAAAAACTGTGCAAGTAATCAATTTCCTCCGCAAATTTGATGCAAAAAGCAAAGGAGTAGAAAATGTTTCAGCATCGGAAAGTGAACTTTTGAAAGAGCTGACTTTCATGATTTTGCACTAAGATTCACTCTAACTCAATCGCAGGTTCAATTTTCTTGGCATCTTCAAAATATTTTTTTGCCTCTACTGGTTTTCCTACTTTTTGCAAGTACAGACCCTTATTTTTCAAGGCATAGGCATTTTCAGAATTTAACCTCAGAGAACGCTCAATTAGTTCAATTGCTTCATTATCTTTATTCATCTTCAAAAGCACTAATCCTTTGTTATTCAGGTAGATAGGGTTTGCTGGATTCTTCAAAAGTGCCTTTTCCACAAAACTCAACGACTCCTTTAGTTTACCTTCTTTCAATAAAATCAAGCTCATGTTATTGGCAGCAAAATCCTGATTTGAATTTATTTTTAAGGCTTGAAGAAAATCCTCTTTTGCAATCTCATATTTTTTATCTTGGTAGTAAATTGACCCATGATTTACATAAGCCTCAGCATTTTTAGGATTCAATAAAATAGCTTTTTCATAGCTCGAAATTGCCCCAGAAGCGTCTCCGTTAAGGTTTTTTACGTCTCCAACAAGGACATGATAATACGAAGAATCCTGATAGGTTTTCGTGATAAAAGCTAAATCTGGTAGGGCATCTTTTCCATTACCCAACAAAAAATTAGTTTCGGCTCGGTTATAATATGCTTCCCAAAATTTTGGGTCAAATTTGATAGCATCATTAAAATCAGTAAGAGCTTTATCTAAAATTTGTTTTTTTTGATACGCAATTCCACGATTATTGTAGGCATCGGAATAGTCCTTTTTCTTGTCGATTGCCTCTCCGAATAACCGTATTGCTTGGTCAAATTCTTTTTCTTTGAGTTTCTGATTGGCTTTGATAAAAAACTGGTAGGCTTCGACATCCGCTTTTTCTCCACAATTCCAAAATAAAAGAGATACTAAAAATAAAATTATAGTCTGTAAGAATTTCATATTTTTGAATGAATTATTTATTCTGAATGAATTTTCTGCAAAGATACGGCAGTATTTTGTAGTTTTGTAAAGGAATTGATTTTCAAATTTTAATGAGAAAATAATCTATAAATCTAAATTTTTTGTAAAATGTTAAAAGCAGAAATGTTGACCGATAGAGGTCTAATGACAATTGAATTTTATGAGCAAGATGCTCCGATAACAGTAAAAAACTTTGTTGATTTATCAAAAAAAGGTTATTACGATGGAGTTACTTTTCATAGAGTTCTCCCTGATTTTGTAATTCAAGGCGGTGACCCAACTGGTACTGGTGGCGGTGGACCTGGTTATACGATTAAATGCGAACTTTTTGGTGGAAATCAATACCACGACCGTGGCGTATTATCAATGGCACACCGTGGAAGAGATACTGGTGGGTCGCAGTTTTTTATCTGTCATAGTCGTAGAGGAACGGCACACTTAGACGGAAACCATACTTGTTTTGGAAAAGTGGTTGACGGTCTGGAAATCATTGATGCGATTCGTCAAGGTGATGTAATTCAGAAAATCACAATAATTGAAGAGGAGGTGGCGTAGTGTATTTTATAGGAGACATACCCAACGAACGATGCAAAATCTCTCTCTACAAATGGAATTCTAAATACTTTGTGAAATTTGAAACACCAGATTTGGAGCAAATTTTCAAAATTAGTGAAGTAGAAATTCCTAATGAAGAAAGTCTCAGAACCATGATTGATAATTCCTTTGTAGAAAGGGTCATCAAGCGATTTGAGGATATGTATAGAGACTTAAACGAGTTGATAGAATAAAAAAAATCCCGTCAGGAATGGCGGGATTTTTTTTATTCAAATTTTCATGAACAATTATTCCTCAACCAAAACTCTTACTGGTCCCAGTAAGCCAGAAGGCAGTAGGGGAGAGTTTGCTTGATAAAACGGCATGGTGGTAAAGGTTGTTTTTACTTTTACCCCAGGTTGGGCATCACCAATGAGTCTGTTTACCCATAGGTTTGTCACTTTTACTTGGATGGTGTTATTGCCAACGACCAAATTGTCAACATTGATTTTGAAAGGGCTTTTCCAAACTACGCCTTGTGATTTTCCGTTTACAATTACCTCCGCCACATTTTTTACTTCCCCTAAATCAATCAAATACGTGCCTTTTCCTTTGCTTGAAACATTAAAAGTATTTTCATAATTGGCAGTTCCAGAAAAATATTTAATGTCAACATCTGTATTTTCTGTCCAAGAACTTAGTTTGTCCAACGTAGCATTTTTATCATTGAAACTAACTTTCCAAGGACTTGAAATTTGTGTTAATTGAGTTTCTTTTTTTGCTGGTTTTGTGAAACTTTGGATGCTCGTATTTTCTTTAAAAACAATGAAATAAGCATCCCAAGCATCAAATTTCAGTGGTATAATTGTCCTTCCGTCTTTGATTTGATAACTTATTTTTTCAGTTTTCCCGCTGATTGCATTCCAAAGCTCTGGTAATTTTCCTGATATTCTGAAACTCACCTCTGCACTGTTTTCTTTGTCACTTCTGTTGTTCAACCAATAAATATCTTGCTCAATACTTTGACGGTGACGATAAAGAATTTTTGCAGAAGAATTACTAATCACCACATCTTCACTCACTTTCAAATCCTTCAAAGCATTAGCCGTGGAGGTTTTTATGACGTTTGGATTGTTCCAAATGTCATTCACAATACTCTGAAATTCAGCTTGATTATCTCCCAAACTTGGCGATTGCTCTGGTTTTGTACCTGTTACTTTTGCTCCTCCCTTCACGAGTGCTTGTAATTTTTTCAAAACTGGTAAAGTCATATTTTTTGCAGTTTCGTCCAAAACCAAAATTTCATAGGTAGAGACGTTACATGTAGCGTCTCTACATCTTGCGACCAATTTTCCATTTTTTACTTCAATGGCATTGATTAAAGCATTAGAGTTCACGAAATCAAATTCATAGCCTGCTGGAATATTGGGTAATTTTTCACGAGTAATTAAGGTAATATTCTGATTTTCACCATAATAGTACAAAATGTCTGCAACGTTTTTGCCTTGTTGAAGCAGATGAGAACTACGTCCCAAATATTCCATCCAAGCCTTACCGCCAGTTTCTGCCCAAGTTTCTTGACGGGTAAAATACTGTCCAAATGGTCCAAGCGAAAAGCCTGGTTTTTTGTCGTCAAGTGGTTGATGCACAGAGGTATGAATCACAAAACGGTTCAAGCCCGAAGCCATTTCTAAATCTGCCGTACGTTTGAGTTTTTCGGGATGAAAACTAAACGCTTTTTGAATCGAAGTCATAGACTCAGCCGCCACAATATTTTGTCCGTAAATATTTGCTACCGATGCCGATTCACGAATATCTCCCTGACTACGCACCTCCTCATCGCTTCCGCCTGTCAAACTTCCAGGAGTCCACATTGCAGACATCGGAATATCTGCGTATCGTTTTACATCCATGCCATCCGCCAAATAAATTCTGCCTCCCTCATGTGATTCAGTGTAGCGTTTCATGCCTCTTTTTTTCAACTCTTCACCAATAACTTCATAATGATTTTCAGCAATCAATTCGCCAATCGTTTTTCTGAAATCCCACAAGAATTTTTCGCTTGCTTCTCCACTTTTTACAATTCTACCAGTCAAAACTGGCATCCATGACACCATGTTATAGCCACGTCTTTTCTGGAATTCTTCTGGAAAAGTCTTCGTCCAAGTCATGTGTCCAGCTTCGTAACTATCTAATATCATGTACGTTAGCCCTTTTTCACCCATCAAGCCACCTGTTGCATCTTTGTACATATCCAGATAAGTATTGATATATTTTCTAACGGCTTCTTTGTCCAATTTATCAACTTCCAAACCTGTAGCTTCTGGCGAAGCAGGGTGGTTTTGGCGACCTGTCAGCGAATATCCAAAACGCATCACTACCCAATTTCCTTCCGATGGTGTCCAGTTCAATGTACCGTCGGTTTGCATTTTATTGGTTAAATCAATCACCTCCTCGACAATATCAGCACTTGCTGAAATATACGATTTAGTATCTTCTCTCCAAGCCAAAAATCCAGCTTTGTCTTCTGCTTTGTCGATACGGTCTGTGTTATAGAGTACAAATTCCGCAACCTGTACACCTACGGGTTTCGGTGTTTCTGTACTACCGCCCATCATAGCCGCAAAACCGTTCACTTGTCCAGGTAAAGTTTTGTAGGCAAATCTAAAAAATTTAGCAGTTGTTGAAGGAAAACCTACCGTAGTTTGAGGCACTGCACTACCGTGAATCTTGGTAATTTCTTTAAAATTTACTCCATCATCGCTCACTTTTAAACTTCTATTCTCAGGACTTCCATTGAACTGTTCCATAGCGTCATGTCCTGCCCCAACTACCGAAAGTGCTTTAAAAGTTTGGGGTGTTTCAAACTCATATTGAATCCACATATCTTCACCAGCGTCTTTTGGGGGCAAATAAGTACTCGTAAGCAAGTCACCATCTGTCAGATTTTTAAGGTTGAACTCTCCACCACTCGAAGTAACTTTTGGGTTGAGTTCAGCTAACGTTTTTTCTGATTTAGAAACTCTATAAGCTACAACAGCAGCATCTTGATAAAATATAGGTCTTTTGCCAACAAAACCACCCATTACTCCTCCTTCTGGTATTTCTACATTTTGAAAATTACTCAAAACACCAGAAGGTTGGGGCAATTTTCCAGTAAATGCTTTGCCACCCTCAATTCGGGTTTCTGTCCAAACATATTTTTTCATACCATCTTTGGGTTCAACCCAAGGTCCGCCTGTAACACTCCACCCAGGCGAGCCAGCAATTGCCATTTCGAGTCCCTTTTTATCGGCTAATTCTGTTGTGAATTTGAAGGCATCTTTCCAATCAGGAGTCATAAAAACCAACTTTTTAGGCACAACCACTGGTGTAAAAAGATTTGCATCGAAATTCTGAAATCCCCCGATTCCGATTCTTTGCATCCAATCTAAATCTTTTTGGATTCCATCTTTGGTGATATTTCCATTCATCCAATGCCACCATACACGGGGTTTTGCAGAGTTTGGTGGGTTCTGAAAATCTTGTTTGAGATTAGTTTGGGCATTGCTTACAAATGCAGCCCAAAGGCACATAATCAAGAGATATTTTGAATTATTTTTCATTGTATAATTGGTTAATATAGTTAGGATATTAATGGTTATTTATTTTTTGAAAATGACCTCAATCGTCTTCAATGCCATTTCTTCCATCATTTTATAACCCTTTAAACTTGGATGAACACCATCAGGAGCAATCTCAGGATTCATTCCATTTTGTTCGTTTTTCATTACAGAATGATAGTCTATAAAAGGAATTTTATTACTTTCAGCATAACTTTTAATCCGATTATTTAAAGCTACAATCATGGCTGAACGATTGCCGAGTGAACGACGCCATTCAAAATTCGTAGCAGGTAATATCGACGCTAAAATCACTTTCACTTTATTCGCTTGTGCGATTTCTACCATAGATTGAATATTTCCAAAAGTAAAGTCCTCGTTATAAGGACCTGTATTTTCTGCCACATCATTTGTTCCAATTTGAATCACAACTGCCTTCGGATTTAAAGAAAGTACATCTTGTCGGAAACGAAGAAGAGTTTGAACGGAAGATTGTCCACTAATGCCCCGACCAATAAAGTTATTTTTGATAAAAAAAGCAGAATCGGCATTTGCCCAGCCCTCAGTAATAGAATTTCCCAAGAACACCACACGATTTTCATTAGTTTTAGGGGGAGAAACTTTTTTATTTGCTTCTTTATATTTTGCCAAATACCCGAAATCACTCTTCATGCGTTCCCACTCATATATTTGGTACTGGGCGGTAGCATCTTCGCCAAATTGTTTTTCGTATTTATTGGGATATAATTTCTTTAAATATCCTTGTAATTTTAGCCAATCTCCGAACCTTTCATACCATTTATCAGTTGGAATGTTCTGTTTATTCATCCCAAAACCGTGACCTCCTTTTTCAAAAATATGCAACTCTGCAGGTTGTTTTGCATCGAACCATTTTTTATAAATATCCAAACTATGAGGCATCAAACCCAATTGGTCGTCACCCGCAACGACTACAAAAATGGGCGTTTTTACACTTGGAATCGTTGAGCCAATGATGGCATTCCCATAGGTATAAATCGGGGCAATGAAATTTGGTCGATTTTCATCATTTGCATTGTAAACCACTGACATCGTGAGAGTTCCACCCGCAGAAAATCCCATAAAACCAATTTTATTAGGGTCAATATCCATCTCCTTAGCATGGCTTCGTACATATTGCATGGCAACCAGACCATCAGCCATTGCAAGAGGTACTACGGGGGCATTCTCTTCATCCAATTTTTTGAAATCGCCCATTTTACCCATCAATTCTTTCACGGGGTCATCTGTAAAACTACGAGCAACTCGATACTTTAGTACAAATGCTGCTACACCTTTAGAATTAAGCCATTTTGCCACATCAATTCCTTCGCTATTGATACTTAAAGTATGAAATGCACCGCCTGGAGCAATAATTACGGCTGTTCCGGTTGCAATATCTTTGGGAGGAAAAAAGGCGGTAATTGTTGGTTGAGTTACATTGTAAATCAAGTCAGTATTGAACACATTTTTGGAACTAATTTGCTCTGACCAAGTCCAATTTTCTGAACCCTTAGGCTTACCTTCATACAACTTAATTACTTGTTGACCAAAAATAAACTGACTCGTTAAAATCAATAGTAAAGTAATTATTTTTTTCATGGGAGCGTCATGGAATTTTAGTGATTCTTTTGATTGATGATAACAAAAAACATTATGTGATTAGTAAAAATCATACTATTGTCTTCGTGTTAAGAAGGAGAAAATGAGAGATTTATAAATTAAAAATTTTCCTATTGATTTTTCCAAATAGGTTTTCTTTTCTCGATAAATGAATTAATTCCTTCTTGAGCATCTTCTGTATCTCGAAGTTTATCAATCTCAATTTTTAGGTATTTGTGCTTGTCGTTTTCTGGAATAGAATTCAACATTTTCAGTACTTCAATTCCTTTTGAAACTGCCAGTGGAGCAGCAGATAGTACATTGTTAATCAATGAGTTAACTTTATTTGTAAAATCTGGTTTTTCAAAATAATGAGTGACTAATCCCAAAGATTCTGCTTCTTTTGCTGAAAGAGTTTTTGCTAAAATACAAAGTTCTAAAATCTTTCTTTCTGACATGATTTTGCTTAGAGAATTCATCACTTGAAATGGAAATAGTCCACGTTGAACTTCTGGTAAACTGAAGGTAGCATCCTCATGAGCAGCAACAAAAGTGCATTCTGCAATAATTAGAAATCCCCCCGCAATAACTGCTCCTTCAACAATTGCCAAAGTTGGTTTATTGACCGAGCGAATCACTTCGCCCAAAGGCAAATTTGTTTTAGAAATTTGTTCATTCTGTACATCTAAATCTGGATTCTGGAAAACTTTCAAATCCATTCCCGCACAAAAAACGGAGCCTTCGGCTTCAAAAACTATCAACCAAATGTTCTCATTATTTTGGGCATCTTGCAAAGCATCTGCAATTTCCGAAATCATAGTAGGAGTGAAAGCATTTCGCTTTTCTGCTCGGTTCAAAGTCAAATAAAAAACCGAATTTTCTATTCGAGTTTTGATGTAATGGTATTTTTCCAAACTATCAAGGGTTTAAATTGGCTTTCTCCAAGTTGAATAATCAATTTCACAACAAATTCAAATAGTTTTTAATCCAAAAAAAATCCACACAAAATAGAGTGGATTTTTCATTTGAATTTTTTCAAGGTTGTTTTTAAGAAAACTGAAATCGAAAAGTTCAATTTTAAAACTATACATAGGATTTAAATCTAAATAATAGAAAAACCCCAATTATTAAACTTTCTTAATTCCATCCCAACAAGTCAGAAAAGCAGCTTCTAAATCTGATGGGGAAAACTGGTACTCTCCTGATAATGAAAGTTTTATAATAGCAGAAGTACTCCCCATAATCAACGCAGTCATGATTTTTGGAGAAAGATCTCTTAGACTTTGTGTAAAAATCGCTTTCCTCAAAAAATCATAGACTGGCTGATCAAGTGCATGAAGGTCATCCTTATTCATTTTTTGTATGAAAGGAGAATTTACAAATTGCTCTAAAAAAGTAAACTCTTTAGGGTTTTTGGTGAAATGCTCATACAGATGAAAATAAAAAGACCTAAATCTATCTTTGTAAGATTTCGCAGGGTCATCATTCTTGAAAAGTACTTCATTTAACTTATTTTTCTGCCTAACAAACAAGGCACAAATAATTTCATCTTTGCTTTTGAAATGATGGTAAATCGTTCCTGCTGCAACATTGGCTTTTTGGGCGAGTTCAGACATTGGAGAATTATGAAAACCATATTTCGCAATCATTTCTAACATGGCATCATAAATTGCTTCTTTCTTATCAAATTCTTTCATAAGGACTAACAACAAACAATAATTTTTGGATTTATATTAATTTTTGGATTAATGCTTAGTGTGATGTTTGTAAATATACTTTTTCCTAATGAAAAAACTAAATTAAACGGTCAAAATAAAGAAATATCTCACGTTTTCTGAATATTCATTCACCAACTGGAAATTATTCGATTTTTGTGAAGCCTGTTTCTAACCAACGCATATTCATTCCAATTCTTTTTGAATCTGAATTTGCCCAAGTATAGGCAATAGATTTCTCTTTGCCATCTTCATAAATTGCTAATTTCATCACTACAAGACTTTTTCCATAAATCACATTAGATAATTCAACAGAATATTTTGAAGGTTTTCCTTCATTATCAAGCATTCTAACTTTTCCGCCTTGGTTATGCAAAACAACACCTTTCATAATCTGAAAAACTTCGCCAGTTTCTCCTTCTTTTTTGAAAGTAACATAACCTTTGAAGAAATTTACTCGCTTTAATTTATGATGAATCCCAGCTTTATTACCAAAAACATATTTACCATCTTCATCATAAGCCTCATCACGAATCCAAATTTCCTCTTTATTTAACATTAAACTATCAGTGATAAAAATCCTTTTTCCAGAACGTTTTGAAATAAAATTACAGGCTTTTGGTTTCATATAGCCTACAAATTTCTCATCAATTTGTTTCCAGTAAACTTCGCAACCTTGAGAAATTGTTAGTTTATCCATTGACAATCCATTCAATTTTTCTGGCTTTTTATTGGCATCATAATATAAACTATCAGTTTTGAAACTATAAATATCTAATTGAATTGCTTTTTCAGCAGGATTTTGTTTGAAACTATACAAACGCTGACGGTAAATTTTATTCGGGTCGCCATCCATATACTGTTTCACATAAAAAATGTTTTCGCCGAGCATCGGAAGTTTAATTGGAGCAAAAATCGAATGAATATGTTCGTGAATTTCGGTTGCCTTGTTTTCTTTTTCATTATGAACTTGTTGGAAATTATCAAATTCCCCTTCAAATATTGAAAGCATTGTTTTCATGTCTGGAATATCCTTTGCAGATTGAGCATTAATATTCTGGAGAATAAAACAGGATAAAATGGTAAAAATGAAAGTACAGATTTTTTTCATTTCGTTGTGGTATTGGGGTTTAATTTTACAGATTGAATTTATAAATAAAAAATATGTGTAATTAATGGCAAAAAATAAATTTGATTCAAAGAAAATGGACAAAAAAGCCTTTATTTATAAAAAGTACAAATAATTATCCAATTGAGGTTTCATGGTTAAATTAAAAAGCGGTAATTTTGTAATCGTTTTTAAAAATTCACTTAAAACCCTAATCTCCCCTAAGATATGAAGAAAAATTTATTTTTCGTCCTTCTTTCTTTTCTATCCTTCACTTCCCTTGCACAAGTAGTTGTTTCTGGAAAAGTTGTCGATGCTGACATTCAGCAGCCACTTCCAGGTGCTAATGTTATTGTAAAAGGCAAAGTTGACAAAGGAACCGTTTCTGATGTAAATGGTAAATTTAGTATTCGTATGGATGCCAACGCCGAGGCTTTAGAAGTTTCATTTGTTGGTTACGAGCCTGTAAAAATTAAGTTAGGAGCAGCAACTCAGAATTTAGTGATTTCATTGATTCCAAGTTCTGAGGATTTGAATGAGATTCAAGTTGTTGGTTTCCAGACAGAGCGTTCTTTGCAAGAAACATCTGCTTCAATTTCATTATTGACAGCAAAAGATTTGCAAAAAACCAATGCAACGTCATTGGCACAGTCGTTAAACAACTTGCCAGGGATTAGAATTGACCAATCTGGTCTTGAAAATCAGCGTATTACCATTCGTGGTATTGGTGCTAACTCAAACTTGGGTGTGCGTGGAATTAAAGTTTACTTTAACGATATTCCTTTAACTGAACCTGATGGATACACTCGTTTGGAGGCATTAGATTTTACAACAGTTGGTCGTGTAGAAATTATTCGTGGACCTGCTTCGTCTTTGTATGGTACTGCCAATGGTGGTGTAATGAACTTTACAAGCGAGCGTCCTGCTTATGGAACAACAAGTATTTCTTATAACAATGTATTTGGTGTTGGTAAATTAGGCAATACTCCAGTTGAAAACAACTTGATGAGAAATGGTTTAGTCTTTAAGCATGGTTCTGCAAAAGCAAACATTTATGCATCTTGGAATAGACAAAATTTTGATGGATACCGTGTAAATAACATCAGTGATCGTGACAACATTAACTTTATGGGTCAGTTTTTCTTGACAAGTAAATTGTCATTGAATACAGTTTATGCAAGACTTCACGACGATAACCGCTATCCATTGGCATTGACGGGTCTTCAAGTGGCTGCAAACCCTCAGTTAGATGCTTTCATTAACAACTATACTTCTCCAACTCGTGTAGTGACTCCAAGAAACTCTGTTTTTTACAAAAATGGTCGTGACCAAACCTGGACACGCTATGGTGTTAACATGAAGTATGATGTAAGTGATGCGTTCAAATTATCAGGAAGTTATTTCTGGGGAACAAATGACCAAGTTTCAATTGGTTTAACTGGACCAGCAACATCGTTTGTTTCTTTGGGTAAAAGTAATGGATACCGTATCAACGGTTCATTCAAGCCAAAGATGGAAAAATTGAAAACAGCTTTCAATTTTGGAGTTGAATACCAAAACTTTAGCCAGACAGGTTCAAATGGACCTTTAGCAGCTTTGGACGGTCAACCTATCAAGTCAAGAGTCAATACTGCAACTGACTCAATTGCTGCAAGTGTAGTAAACCGTGGTCATAACCTACTTTATTTTTTGCAAGCTGAGGTTGAGTTAACACCAAAAACAATTTTGACATTAGGAGTTGGTTATAACACATACCAGTACGAAAGAGAAGATGTTTTGAAAAAATCTGATAACATCAGATTTAAAGAATTTGACCCAATTACTGCTCCTCGTATTGCCTTGAACCATGTTTTTGGTGACGGTTTAGCATTCCGTGCTTCGTTGAGTGGAGGATTTACTGCTCCAATTTTGAATGAAGCATTAGTTAGTGCAACATCAGGAGAGTTTAATCCAGTATTGGAAGGTTCTAAATCTCAGCAATTAGAATTTGGTATTCGTGGTGCTTTGACAAAAGACAAAAGAGTACAGTACGATATGGCTTGGTACAACATGACTATTAGTAATGAGTTGGTAACTGAGACTCGTAATTTTGTACCTTTGGCAAGAAACGCTGCTAAGACAAATCGTACGGGTTTAGAGACTACGTTAAGTTTTGATGCTATTCGTCCAGAAGACAAGCAAGATATTACGATGTTGAGAATCCGTGGAGCTTACACTTTACAAGATTTCAAATATGATGAGTATGTAAAAACTACAAGTTTCAATGGTAATGCTGCTTTTGGATTCAGACCAACTTTAGCAACTGGTGCAGCTAATCCTGATTTTGTAGCAGCTTATGACAAAAAAGAAGATTTTTCAGGAAAAGTTATTCCAGGTTATGCTCCGAATTTGTTCAATTTAGGAATTGACATCGAAACAAAAGCGGGTCTTTATTTTACAATGAATTACAATTATGTTGCTGAAACGCAGTTGTTTGACGGAAACGGACCATTGCAAAGATTTGACTCATTTACTGGGTTAAGTTTTAGCCAATTCTCTCCAGCTTTACCAAAAACACAGCTTCCAGTTGTGGCAGAAACTACTCGTCCAGCTTATGCAATTATTAACTTTAATGCAGGTTGGAACAGAACTTTTGGACATTATGGTGTGAAAATCTATACAACGATGGATAATCTTTCAAATGTGAACTATTCAGGATTTGTAAGAGTAAATGATGACCAAGGTCGTTATTTCAACCCATCATTGCCAAGAAATATTTCAATTGGCTCTGCTCTGACTTATACATTCTAAGTCGAGATAAACATTTGTTTTCAAAAAGGCTTGTCATTGTGGCAAGCCTTTTTTATTTTGCTTTAATATCAAGAGTTCCGTCAATTTCAAGCACGTTCTCTGCAAAACTTCAAAACACAATGCGAAAAACCATTTTAATCTTAATTGCAACAGCATTCATAGGTTGCTCTTCACAAAAAAACACGAAACAAATGTCTGATTTTGAACTGTATAAGTCTTATATTCAAGGAGATACAGATAATTCTGCCCAAGTAGCAGAGGAAATTAAAGCTGGAAAGCAAATTCACCCTCTTGCCAAGCACGTTAACAGATTGTTGGATACTAAAATCAAAAATTTACCAGCTAATTATAATGGTTTCTATATTTTAGAAGAAAGCTATTATACCTATCCCAATAAACCTACCGACATAAAACCTTATCTATTTTGGTTTGAGCAGACCCCCGAAGGAAATGTAAAACTTCATTCGCTTCAATTACCGAAAGGAATCGACAAAAAAGATATAAGAAATGATAATCCCAATTTGAGTTTAGATTATAACGAATTAAAAGACTCGCCAACTTTTAAACCAGCAGTTTATCAGCGAACAGAAAAAGGATTCTATATCAAAGCCCCCGTAGATTTACCAAACGGCATGAAGTTCACTTTAGAAGAAACTATCATGAAAGATGGCTTTGAAGTGATGGAGCTATTGGAAAAAGATGGCAAAAGTTTAACACCATATTCAACTCCAATTCAATACAAGCGAATTTGAAAATTATTTTCCACAAAAAAGAAAGTCTCGACAACTTCATTATATGAACAGATACAAAGCACTCGCCCTACAAATTACTTGCGATACAGTTAATTCTTGTAAAACAAAAGAGGATGTAGAAGCAAAATATAAAATTACTTTAGAACGAATAAATGCTCAAATCAGAGCCTCAAAGGCATTTATTGGGCAAGATACTAAGCTGGTTGTGTTGCCAGAGTATTTTCTGAGTGGTTTTCCGATGGGAGAAAGCATTGATGAATGGAAAGAAAAAGCCTGTGTTTCAATGGACAGTTGGGTATATGAAGAATTGGGAAAAATTGCCAATCAGAACCAAATTTTTCTTTCTGGAAATCTTTACGAAACAGATAACAATTTTCCAGCGTTATACTTTCAGACGAGTTTTATTATGTCGCCCGATGGGAAACTGATTCTAAGGTACAGAAGATTAAACTCAATGTTTGCCCCTACGCCCCACGACGTTTGGGATGAGTATTTAGCAGTTTATGGACTCGAAGCAGTTTTTCCAGTAGTAGAAACCGAGATTGGTAATTTAGCTTGTATTGCTTCCGAAGAAATTCTGTATCCAGAAATTGCTCGATGTTTAGCAATGCGTGGAGCAGAAATTTTTTGTCATTCATCTTCTGAAGTTGCCAGTAATCTTTTAACACAAAAAAATGTTGCTAAATTGGCAAGAGCCATCGAAAATATGGCTTATGTTGTTTCAGCAAACTCGGCGGGTATGGGAGGGACACCAATCCCTTTTGCCTCAACTGATGGTGCGTCTAAAGTGATTGATTATAAGGGACTTACATTGGTTGAGGCTGGCTATGGCGAAAGCATGGTTGCTTTCGGTGATATTGATTTGGAGGCTCTAAGATATTTCAGAAAACGTCCTGCAATGGGAAATTTATTGGCTCGACAACGTTTCGAACTCTATGCAGAAAGTTATGCAAAATTCTCAAACTATCCTGTAAATAATCTTTTCAATGTAAAACCAGAACGCTCTCATTTTGTGAAAACTCAACAAGCAGTAATCAACAAATTATATGAAAAATAAAATCTTAATTTTAGCTTTAAATCTACTGTTCTTTGGCGTGAATGCTCAAAATGTTCCCTTTAACCAAGAGGTTTTCGACCGTTGGGTTGATATGAGAGTCGGGAACGGAAAGACACCAACTTGGTGGTATTGTTACGGAGAAGTTTATACTTATCCAGATGGAAAATTAGTTGCTAAAATGGAGGGAATTGACGTTGCAAATTTGATAAGAGTTGCCAAAGATAGTGCGATTCAGTTGAACAGGAAGACTTTTGTTTATACAGACCCCGAAACTAATCAAGTTATGTATGGTGAAAGAAATGGAAAACCAGTTCAACATATTGAATACGAATACCAGAAAATTACTTATGCTTTGAGAGGTGATAAATTAGCCACTTGGGTAGAACAAGGAGCAGAACCAAGGCTGACAAAGATGGGTCCTGGTTTTAAAACAACAGCTCGAAAATTAGGTGAAAATTATGTTTTTTCTTCACCAGTTTTCCTCAATTTTGAATCTCCAAGGGGTAAATATGAGGCGTATGAAAATTATGATTTTTTTGTAGCTCCCAGCCAAAAGATTACGAAGCAAAAGTATCAACTAACTTGGAATCGTTACGGAGATTTACCTCCTTTTCTTGGCGGAGGGAAAGGAGTAATTCAGTTGGTGTGTTATCGTGTAGATAAATTTGAAGAATTACCAGAAGTTTTGAAAAAACACATAACTGAAAAAGCCCCACTTTGGATGAATCCGCCGAAAGATTTAGAAGAAATTAAAAACATTCAAAAAGGAAAATAGCCCAATATGCAAGTTAGAAATCCCCGTACAGGAGCGTATGATTACGAAATAGAACCCCTAAATGAACTTGAATTAACTACAATTATTCAAAAAATGAGGTCTGCCCAAGAAGATTGGGTTGAAAAAGGCATAGATTTTAGGATTGAAGTGCTTCAAAAATGGAAAGAATCTGTAAATCTAAGAAAAGAAGATTTGATCGAAGCCTTGATTTTAGATACTGGCAGAAGTTGGGAAACTTTACTTGAAGCGGATATTGTCGCAAGTTCAATAGATAGATGGTGTAAGATTTCAAAAGGGTTTTTTTCTCAAGAAAATCGCCGAAACTCTTCTATTCCTTTTTTAGAAATTGAACAAGATTTAGTACCTTTTTCAGTAGTTGGGGTAATCAGTCCTTGGAATTTTCCTTTGTTATTGTCGCTAATTGACACCATTCCTGCACTGTTAGCAGGTTGTTCGGTTATTGTGAAGCCAAGCGAAGTAACGCCAAGATTTATAAAAGTTATTCAAGAAACGATTTTAGAAGTTCCAGAATTAGAACATATTTTAGAATACGTTGAGGGTGCAGGAGCAACAGGAGCTGCTTTGTGCAAACTAACAGACATCATTTGCTTTACAGGTTCAACGGCAACTGGAAAAAAGGTTTACCAAGCTGCTTGTGATAATTTCATACCAGTATTTTTGGAATTAGGCGGAAAAGATGCTGTAATTGTAACAGAAACAGCCGATTTAGAACGAGCTTCTTCTGCGATTTTGTGGGGAAGTGTTGCCAATGCAGGTCAATCGTGTTTATCGGTTGAAAGAATTTATGCCCAAAAAGCAATTTTTCATGAATTAGTTTCAAGATTAATTGCAAAAGCTAATAACTTAAAATTTGCTTTTCCTAACGCCAAAGATGGACAGATTGGACCAATAATTTCAGAAAAACAGGTTGAAATTATTAACGAACAATTAGCCGATGCCATCGAAAAAGGAGCTAAAGTTCATACTGGTACGGGCAAATGTGAAGAAATGAATGGCGGATTTTATTGCTTCCCAACAGTTTTGACAAACGTTACTGCCGATATGAAGGTGATGACCGAAGAGACTTTTGGTCCAATTTTACCAGTCATGCAATACATTGCTCAGGATGAAGCTATCGAGTTAGCCAATCAAACGATTTATGGATTGAGTGGGGCAGTTTTTGCAGGAACAGAGGAGGAAGCAATGCAAATAGGGCGTAAAATGAAAGCTGGAGCAATTTCTATCAACGATGCAGCTTTGACTGCAGTAATGCACGAAGGTGAAAAAAATTCTTTCAAAATGTCTGGAATAGGAGGTACACGTATGGGACCTTCTGCCATAAAACGTTTCATGAAACAAAAGGCATTTCTGATAAATTCAAAACAAGTTAATGACCCTTGGTGGTTTTGATTTTACAGAATTTCTCAATCAAATTTTGTAATAATTTGAAAATCAGTATATTGCGTTTGTATTTCTAAATTTTAACTACCAAACGACCCATGCCCTTATTTACGCTCGGAATCGAAGAAGAATTTCAAACCGTTGACCCAATAACACGGGATTTGAAATCACATTTAAGCAAAATTGTTGAGGGTGGTCAAATTACCCTTCAAGAACGTGTGAAGGCAGAAATGCACCAAGCTGTTGTTGAGATTGGAACTAATATTTGTCAGAATATTCAAGAAGCTCGTCAGGAATTAACCTTTTTGCGAAAAGAAATTATTGAATTAGGGGAACAAAATGGTTTGAGAATTGCCTCAGCGGGAACACATCCTTTTGCGGATTGGCAAGACCAATTAATTACTCCCAATGAAAGATATGACGCATTAATTGATGAAATGCGTGATGTTGCTCGTTCTAATTTGATTTTTGGCTTGCACGTACACGTTGGTATTGAAGACCGCAATTTGGCGATTCAAACTATGAATGCTGTGCGGTATTTTTTACCACATATCTATGCACTTTCAACAAATTCTCCATTTTGGTGCGGTCGGAATACGGGTTTTAAATCATATCGTTCAAAGGTTTTTGATAAATTCCCAAGGACAGGTATTCCTGATTATTTTGCCTCCGCAGCCGAGTATGATTCATATATAGATTTGTTGGTGAAAACAGGTTGTATCGACAATGGTAAGAAAATTTGGTGGGATATTCGTCCTCATCCATTTTTTCCAACTATCGAATTTAGAATTTGTGACGTACCAATGCGGATTGATGAGACACTCTGTTTGGCAGCTCTGATGCAAGCAATTGTGGCAAAAATTCATAAATTGATGCAAAAAAACTTGAATTTTAGACCGTACAGAAGGGTACTAATTAATGAAAATAAATGGCGTGCGGCACGTTATGGAATTCAAGGTAATTTGATTGATTTTGGAAAGCAAAAAGAAGTGCCATACATAGAACTTTGTCATGAGTTGATGGAGTTTGTTGACGATGTTGTCGATGAATTAGGTAGTAGAAAAGAGGTTGAATACCTGCATACAATTTTGGCTGAAGGCACTGGTGCCGACCGACAATTAGCAGTATTTGAACAAACTGGAGGAGACCTTTTGGCGGTTGTAGATTATATTGTTGCTGAAACAAAGCGTGGAATTTTGTAAATTGCACAACATTATGAACAAAAAAACCACAAATACCACCATGAAACCACTTAAAATTGCCTTACTTGATATGTACAACGGTGTCCAGAATGAAGGAATGCGTTGTATTTTGCAACTGATTGAAGAATTTAAAGTCCAACAAGAAACTTCGGTACATCTTGATATTTTTGAGGTTAGACTGAAAAATGAAGTACCAAGATTTGAGAATTACGACATTTTTATCTCAACTGGCGGACCAGGAAGCCCGTTACCATCGGAAGAAAGTTGGGAAAAGCCCTATTTTAATTTGTTGTCTGAAATTATTTCTAACAACGAAAATTCTGAAAATAGAAAATATCTATTTCTGATTTGTCATTCATTTCAATTGGCTTGTAGGCATTTTAATTACGGACAAATTACATTAAGAAAAAGTACTTCTTTTGGAATATTTCCTATTCCACTTTCACCAGCGGGAATGGTTGAACCATTTTTTAAAGGTTTATCTAATCCGTTTTTTGTTGTTGATTCCCGTGATTATCAGGTAGTTGGCTTAGATTATGCGAAATTGGAACGTGACGGTGCAAAAGTTTTATGTTTGGAAAAAATTCGCCCAAATATTCCTCTTGAACGTGCAGTGATGGCGATTAGATTTACCGAAGAAATTTTTGGAACACAATTCCATCCAGAAGCTGATGCAGAAGGAATGTTAAAATATTTTCAGAAAGAAGAGAAAAAAGAAGCAATTATCAAAAACCATGGACTTGAAAAATACAACGACATGGTGGATAAATTGGACGACCCAGATAAAATTCTTTTGACGGAATCTGTCATTTTACCCTCTTTTTTAAAAAATGCAGCAAATTTAATTTTACAACAGAACCTAATTTTATGTTAATATGAATAAGTCGCTCAGAAAAAACTTTAATCAGAATTTTAGTACTCAAAAATATGAGAATTTTCTGAGCGACATTCATCAATTATACCCCAATCAATTAGAATTTAGGATAGCCGAAACCCCCGTTTTTGTCCCTAAATCCTTGAAAACCAAACTAATTGAAGCCTGTGAAAGTATCATTGATGTAATTGTCGAAGATGATTTCAAACATAAAACTGCAAATGCAATTCCGAATAATCAAACAGTCCCCAACGAAAATAATCATACTTCTTTTTTAGCCATTGATTTTGCCGTTTGCGAAGACAGTAATGGTGATTTGTTTCCACAACTAATTGAATTACAGGGATTTCCGTCTTTGTTTGGCTTTCAGTTTATGATTGCACAACAATTTCAGAAACATTATAATGTTCCAGAAAACTATGATTTCTTGTTGAATGACCTAACAAAAACAGGATATGTTGAACAACTGAAGAGTTTAATTGTAGGAAATGAAAATCCAGAAAATGTAATTTTATTGGAAATTTTTCCAGAAAAACAAAAAACAAAAATTGATTTTAAGGTTACAGAAGAATTGTTAGGTATAAAGGCGGTATGTATTACAAAAATTATCAAAGAAGGGAGGGAACTTTTTTATTTTAATGAAGGAGTTAAAACGCCAATTCATCGGATTTATAATCGTCTGATTTTTGATGATTTATCGAATTTTCCAGACTTAAAAACAGATTTTAACTTCACTGACGAAGTGGATATTGAATGGGTAGGACATCCGAATTGGTTTTTTAGGATTAGTAAATATTGTATGCCATTCCTGAAAAATCAGTACGTTCCAGAATGTCGTTTTCTGAGTGATTTTAATGGCATTTTTCCAGAAAGTTTAGAAGATTTTGTCTTGAAACCTTTGTTTTCTTTTGCAGGTAGTGGCGTGATAATCAATGTGTTAACTTCTGATTTAGAAAAAATAAAAGACCCTGAGAATTATATTTTACAGAAAAAAGTGAAGTATGAGCCTGTTGTAGAAACCATAGATGGAAGTAAAGTAAAATGCGAAATCAGGATGCTTTATGTTTGGCAAAAAGATGAAATTAGACCAATTTTGTTGACCAACTTAGCCAGACTTTCTCGTGGAGAAATGATTGGAGTACGTTTCAATAAAGATTTTGATTGGGTAGGAGGAAGTGTCTGTTTTATGGAGAAATAGATTTCAATTTTGATTAGCAGCAAGGACGGAAAGACACATTTTTTGTGTGAATCCATCCTTGCTGTTTTATTTTACTTCAAAGTTTCAAGATAAAATTCATCAGCCTCTTTTTTCAATTTAATCAATGATTCTTTGTGAATATACATCATGTGTCCAGCTTCAAAGTAGGTAAATTTTACATTTTTTCTTTGCTCAGGCTTCAATCCAGCATGACTAATTGTATATTCAGCAGCAAAGTATGGGGTTGCTAAATCATAATATGCAGAAGGAATCCAAACTTTCAGAAAAGGATTTTTTGCCATTGCTTGTCTTAAAGTTTCTGCTACATTCAAATATTGATTTTGTACATTTCCATAGTTCCAAGGTTGCACTCGTCCAGTCAAAATTAAGTAAGGTAAATCGTTTTCATACTTTAAATCTTGTCGCAAATAATTATTGATTGAACCCGAATAAGGACCAGAAATTGTCGCATCTAAACTTGGGTCAAACTCATATTTTTCTCCCGCATTATCAAAATCTACCCCTGTAAATCTTCCGTCCAAGCGACCAACAGTTTTTCCTTCTTCACGCATTAATTCTTTTACAAAACGTCCAATTTCTATTCTCAGATTAGTATTTCGGATATAATTTTCACTCAATCCAGTGAATTTACTTAGTTTTTGTATGATTTGCTTCTTTTCATTTTCGGGTAACAAATCTCCTTTCATCAATGCCGTTGAGTATTCATTTAAGGCAAAATTTTCAACTTCTCGAAGCGTTTTTTGTAAATCACCCTGATACTCTTTTGCAATTTTTTTATGATACCAAGCCATAGCGGTATAAGTTGGTAAAAATAATGAAAAAGGCAAATCGTTCCCTTTCTCAAAACGAGCAGTTTGAAAGTTCAAAATGGAAGAAATCATCGTGATTCCATTGATGTACATATTGAATTTGTCCTGCAAATACCCCGAAAGCCCTGCTGCACGAGTAGTTCCATAACTTTCACCCGCTAAAAATTTAGGCGAACTCCAGCGGCCATATTTTACAGTATAAAGTCTAATAAACTCTCCAACAGATTCAATATCCTCTACATAGCCCAAAAATTGCTTTGGGTCTTCGCCTTGCACGGCTCGGCTATAACCTGTGTTGATTGGGTCAATGAAAACCAAATCCGTTTTGTCTAACCAACTATACTCATTATTTACGTACTGATACGGGGGTGCTAAAGCATCACCTTTGTCTGACATCAAAATTCTTTTTGGTCCAATCGCCCCTAAATGCAACCAAACCGAAGCCGAACCTGGTCCACCATTAAAAGTGTAGGTCATTGGTCGTTTTGATACATCTGTCACACCATCTTTTGTGTAGGCAATGAAGAAAATATTGCCTTTGGGCTTTCCAGACTCATCTTTCAAAGTCATATAGCCCGTAGTTGCTGTATATGAAAATGTCTGCCCGTTTATGGTTGTTTGGTGTTTGGTCACAATTGGAGCTGGAACAACTGGTATTAAGGGTTTGGTATCTTCTTTTTGTGGTTTTTCTTGAGCGAAAATATTAACAGAAAAAAAGATTACGAAAAAGATGGATATGTGTTTCATGAATTTATTAAGATTTGTGTTTTTGACTATAATTCTAACCGAGTGCCTTCATCAACCGAAATTATGTATGCTTTACCTCCTTGATTTTCAATGGCTTTTGCTATTTTTTGTGGGTCGTTTGGTGCATAAACAAACATACATCCACCACCACCTGAGCCATTGATTTTTCCACCTAATGCTCCAGCATCTAAACTCGCTTGTATCATTCTATCAATTTTTGGAGTCGAAATCTTTAAGTTTTCTCTTAAATTAAATTGATGTCGATTTAGCAAGTCTCCTAATTTTACGTGTTTCATTTCAGGAGCTTTTAGCATCGAAAGAGCTTGAAGTAAAATATCTCGATTATCAATATTGCCTACTATCAATTCCATTTCTTCTTTAGACAATATATTTTTGTAATTATCTAATTCTGAGGCACTTGTAGTGAATAAAGAAAAATTTGTATCCTGTTTCTTAATTTTATCAACAGCTGTCAAAACCCCTTTTTTTACTCTTTTTAAAATTCCAACTGTATCTTTTGGTTCGCCAGAATCTCCTAAAACAAAAGTTCCAAGTTGAGGTTTCAAGAATTCCACTTCAATTTTTGGTTGAGATTCTAAATAAATAATATTTCCTAAAGCAGTTGAATAATGATCCATCATTCCTCCAGATTCTCCAAATTCATCGACCTCTGCCAAGTATGCCCATTCTGCAATTTGTTTCAGGTCAATTGGGTGGTCAGAAAATTTCAGTAGAAAATGTATCCAACTGATAATCAGAGCAGAAGAACTTGATGTGCCTGAATTAATAGGGATATTTCCCAAAACTTTGGCATTTAATCCATCGGGAAGAGTTACGCCATTTTTTTTCAAGATATTTAAGGCAGAGCGATAATAATCACGAGAATGTTTGTAAGTATATCGTTTTTCAACCTTGATAGTATAGGTAGATTTGATGTCGGGTAATCTCAAAAAATATAGCCCAGAATTATCATAAGTGCCTTCCACAGAAATTCTTCTTGAAATCGCTGCTGCAATTACGGGTAATCCCAAATAATCTTGGTGTTCACCAAAAAGGCAAATTCTGCCTGGAGTTGAAATTCTCAGCATAGTTGTAATTGTTAAATTAGGAGGGCTTCAAAATTTTATGTTAAACTAATTGAACGGTTGCAACTTGTGGAATCAATAATCATCACCCAAAGCAAAAATTGGTTTATTGGTCTTCCATTTGCCTCGAGTAAAATCTGGAATTTGTATTGGGGCTGAACCTTTTGCAATAGATTCTTCTGATAATGGACTAATTGCCGACCAAGCTGCTGCATCATAAACATCAATTGGTGGAGCAACTTTGTTTTTGATAGATTCAATAAATGCCCTTAGTACAAAAAAATCAATTCCACCGTGTCCTGCATTTTCGGCATTTTGGGCGTGCTTTTTCCAAAGCGGATGGTCATATTTTTCTTGATATTCCTTGAAATCGTCCCATGTATGCGGTTTTTTACTAATTCCTTCTAAATAAATATGGTTGCCATCATTCATCCAAAGTCCATTCGTACCTTGTACACGAAAGCCTAATGAATAGGGGCGAGGGACATTGGTATCATGCGAAATCATGATAGTTTCTCCATTAGCACACTTAATATTGGTTGTTACAATATCGCCACACTTAAAATTCACCTTCGCATTTGGATGATTTTCTCCACCATTTTTCACAATATAATTATGTAACCCCATAGATTTCGTGGCAATTGAGGTTAAATACAAAAACTGATTCCCTCGATTGATATTTAACATTTCGGCAACTGGACCAAGCCCGTGAGTTGGATATAAATCTCCATTTCTATCAACCGAATGTTGGGTTCTCCAACGTGCCTCTGAGTACGCATTTTTGCCGAATTCAACTCCACCACCATAGGCTTTTTTGCCATCATTGAATTTTACTTCACGCAAATCGTGCTGATAACCGCATTGTGTATGAAGCAAATCACCGAACATATTTTGTCTGACCATGTTTAGTACTGCCATCACATCACGTCGGTAACAGACATTTTCCAGAATCATACAATGCGAACCCGTTTTCTCGAAAGTGTCCACCAAATCCCAAGACTCCTGTAATTTCACTGTTGCAGAAACTTCCACGGCAGTATATTTTCCAGCTTTCATTGAAACTATTGCCATCGGAACGTGCCATTCCCATGGTGTTGAAATAACAATCCCATCCAAATCATCCCTTTTTACCATATTCTCAAAATCTCGTTCCCCATTTTTATAGATTGCAGGAACTTTTCTTCCTTTCTCTTTAAAAATGGCTAATGTTGCATCAATTGATTTTTGGTCAATATCGCAAATGGCATTAATTTCTACATCATCCCTATATAAAGCTTGTTCAATGTGATTTTGCCCACGAAGACCAACACCAATAAAGCCTAAACGAACTTTATTTGCGGGTTGCTTGTTGGATAAAACAATAGAAGGAATGATTGAAGAAGCAGCGGCTAAGGCAGACGTTTTATTGATAAATTCTCTACGATTCATGTTTTGAATTGGTTTTGTAAAATTTATCTAATTTATAAATAAAGGCTGTGTAAATGATGACAAACTCAGCTTAATTTCGTCTAAAATTAAAATTCAATTAAGAAATAATTATTTTGTTTAAATATTCGATAAAAAAGTTAAACAAAATGAAACAAATCTTCTAAACTTATGTTGTAATACTATAACTCGAAACAACTCGCCGATTTAGTTTAAAGGTGTTGCTGGCATACTTTCAGACGACTTTTAAACTGACGAACTAAATCCCCGAAATTGTTTGAAAGTCCTTCCTTTAATGAAAATTAGGGGTGCAGTTTTGATAAAATTTATCAAAATGGTCAAAATTAGTAACTTTTGAACTTTTAAAATTGCTTGAAAAAAGCAAAATTTTCAACAAATTTTAATGAAAAATAACCGTGTAGCAGTGTTCCGAAAAGAACATTTCAATGCCGCTCACCGTTTAAATAATCCGAATTGGTCGGACGAACAGAATGAACGTGTGTATGGAAAATGCAATAACCTAAATTATCATGGACATAACTATGATTTGGTGGTGCAAGTAACTGGTGAGATTGACTCCGAAACGGGGTATGTGATGGATATGAAAGTATTAAGTGATTTGATAAAAATTGAGGTTTTAGATAAATTTGATCATAAAAATTTGAATCTTGACACTCCTGAATTTGCGAATATCAATCCTTCTGCTGAAAATATCGCAATTGTAATTTATGACAAACTAAGAACAAAATTAAAATCAGAGTTAGATCTGAAAATTAGACTATATGAAACAGAACGAAATTTCGTTGAATTCCCTGTTAGTTGATGATAATACTATCAGATTTACCGATGAGGAACTCGGTGATATGCACATAAGTACATCTGTCGATACTCCTATGCGTGAAGACGCTTTTGATATGAGTGACGAGGAAAAAATGGCTCAGATTGAATATCATTTCAAGCAAATTATGGAAACTTTAGGGCTTGATTTGACTGATGATTCCTTGAAAGGTACTCCGAAAAGAGTAGCAAAAATGTACATAAAAGAAATATTTAGCGGTTTGAATCCTGCAAATATGCCTAAAATCGCACTTTTCGACAATAAATACCAGTACAATGAAATGTTGGTAGAAAAAGATATTACTTTTTATTCAAACTGTGAGCATCATTTTGTACCCATTATCGGTAAGGCACAGGTTGCTTATATTGCCAATGGCAAAGTTGTAGGTTTATCTAAATTGAATAGATTAGTACAGCATTTTGCGAAACGTCCACAAGTTCAGGAGCGTTTAACTATGCAAATTGCTAAAGAATTACAAAAAGTTTTAGGAACAGAAGATGTTGCTGTAATGATTGATGCGAAACATTTATGCGTTTCTTCGAGAGGCGTTCAAGACGATTCTTCTTCAACAATTACTTCATTCTACGGCGGAAAGTTCAAAGAAGAAGCTACAAGAGCGGAGTTTTTGAGATACATTCATTAACAAATTAAAAATGATGAATTAAGAATTAAAAATTGGTTGCGAAAATATCAGTTTCATTTTTGCAATTCAATATATCTGCTCAAATTCAAAACATTAAAAAGCATCTGGGGTTAATTTCTCAGATGCTTTTTTTGTTAGATGAATTTTTATCATCTCGCAAATTTTTCAGATTTCCTCAATTTCAAATTTTCAAATTACTAAAATGTCTAAAAATTATTTAATCATCGGAGCAAGTTCTGGTATTGGTCATGCTATTGCGGAAAACCTTTTAGCTGCTGGAAATCAAGTTTTTTCTGCCTCAAGAAATCAACCCAATTTGAATATCACTCATCTAACCTGGGATGCCCTTGCTCCAGATAATGCTGTTTTTGCGAATTTACCTGACGAAATTCACGGAATTGCTTATTGTCCAGGTACAATTAATCTGAAACCATTTCACAGATTAACCCAAGAAGATTTTAAGCAGGATTTTCAAATTAATGTATTAGGTGCAGTTGCTGCTCTACAAGCCTTATTACCCAAACTCAAAAAAGCAGAAGGTGGAGCTTCCGTGGTTTTGTTTAGTACAGTTGCTGCAAAAGTTGGCATGGGTTTTCATGCCTCAGTAGCGGCTTCAAAAGGAGCAATTGAGGGGTTAACTATCTCATTAGCAGCAGAATGGTCAGCCAATAAAATTAGAGTAAACTGTGTAGCTCCATCTTTGACAGATACTCCTTTGGCAAAAAATCTACTTTCGACAGATGAAAAAAAGGAGGCTTCCAACAAAAGACACCCAATCGGAAGATTTGGTACAAGTGAAGACATTTCAAATATTGCCGCTTTCCTTTTGAAAGACGAATCTTCATGGATTACGGGGCAAGTGTTTGGGGTTGACGGCGGAATGAGTACGCTTAAAACGATGTGAAACCTTTTATAAAGATTTATGATTTTTGAAGATAATTATCCTTAAATTCAACCTTCAATTATTTGTAAACCAAAACATAAATTATCAAATGAACTACTTATTATTTTTTCTCATATTTGGGATAATAGTGCTTTATCTATCCGTAGTAATTGTCAATCAAGGCTCTGCTGCCGTTGTTACGGTTTTTGGTAAATACAAAAGAGTAATGTTGCCTGGATTGAATTTTAAAATTCCGTTTATTGAATTTATTTTTCGGAAAATTTCAATTCAAAATCGCTCAATTGAACTTGATTTTCAGGCAATTACCTCAGACCAAGCTAATGTAAATTTTAAAGCGATGTTGGTATATTCTGTTCTTGGAAACGAAGAAGAAGCTATCAAAAACGTGGCTTTTAAGTTTATGGACGAACGCTCTTTTTTGCAAGCACTCATTCGTACTGTTGAAGGAACAATTCGTGCTTTTGTTGCTACAAAAAAACAAGCCGAAGTGTTGTCTTTACGTGGAGAAATTGTCCTTCATGTGAAAGAAGAATTAGATACGACGTTAGAAGAATGGGGTTATCACTTAATAGATTTGCAGTTGAATGACATTGCTTTTGATGAATCAATTATGCGGTCAATGGCACAGGTTGTTGCTTCAAATAACTTGAAAGCGGCAGCAGAAAATGAAGGTCAGGCACTTCTAATTACCAAAACAAAAGCTGCGGAGGCAGAAGGAAATGCTATTAGAATTTCGGCGGAAGCAGAGAAAATTGCGGCTCAATTACGTGGACAAGGAGTTGCTTTATTCCGTGAAGAAGTAGCAAAAGGTATGGCAGAATCAGCAAAATTGATGAGTGAGGCTGATTTGGATGCTTCGTTAATTTTATTCTCTATTTGGACAGAAGCCATCAAACACTTTGCAGAACAAGGAAAAGGAAACGTTATTTTCTTGGATGGTTCGACGGATGGAATGGAAAAATCTATGAAACAAATGATGTCTTTACAACAAATCAATGCAAGTGGTTTGAAAGACGCTAAGAAATAGTTGAATTTGAGATTTGGGGTTGTGTAAAAAGTATAGAGTTAAAAGTTGAAAGTATTTTTCGCCAAATAATATTCTGAAATAATCTTTGAAATTTCAATTAGAAGTATATTATTTGGGAATATTCAATTTTACAGAATAATATTTCTGCTTAAAACTTTTAACTCATAGACTTTAGACTTTTTACACAACCCCAAATCTCAAATCTTTTTATTCCAACAATATTTCCTTAATTAACTCAGGTCTTTCAATTGTCAATAAATGTCCGTTGTTTGGTAAAAAAATATAACGATGGGGTGCATTTTTCAGTTTTAAATCTACATAATTACCATTCCCTGGCTTTATTATCCAATCCGTTCCTCCTTGTAAAATTGTTACAGGACAAGTGATTTTTCCCCAACCATTCTCCATTTTCCTCAAATCTTCTACGTGTCTAAACTTCTCTGTACTTGCCTGATTGGCATATTTTGGTAGAAAAAACCTTGAAAACTTCGTATTAGCAAAATTAGAAAACCACCAAAATTTTTCTTGGTCAGGGTCACAGGCAGGAGCCACCAAAATGAGTTTAGCAACTTTTTCTGGATAATCCATTGCCAACTTTGCTGCGATGGGTGCACCATAAGAACGTCCAATGAGTATAACTTTTTCTGATGATTTCTTTAAAAATGAACTATAAGCAAGTGTCTGTAAATCAATAGGTTCTGTATTTTTTGATGATTTATTATAACCCAGTCTATCGAAAGAAATAATGCGATATTTTTTCAGTAAAAGACTATCAGATAAAAATTCTTTGTAGCCAAACCAAGCTCCAGGGGCACCATGAATCATCAATAAAAGTGGCTTTGATTTTTCTCCATTTTCTGCATAAAAAATGGTTCTGTTTAGTGTGTCCAAATAACTAAAGTTTGGTTTTGGCGGATGGTTCTGATAGAAATGGTCAATAGATTTTTCGGATAAAACAAAGGAGTTTTTACACGAAACAGAAATGCAGAGTAAAATAAGGTAGCTTTTAGAAAGAAAGCGTTTGAGTATGTTTGTTTTTGATGAAGTTTTTTTCAAAATTATAATTTTAAGTTTCTCTAAAATGTTTTTGGTTCAGCGTTAAATTTTTATCATTCCATTCAATCTTAACATTCTGATTTTCAGTACGAATGTTACAATTTTTAACCCCACAATAATGACAACATTCGGGCAAACATGGGTCGGCATGAATAAAAATTTCTGAAAAACCTCCTGTATTTTCATTCACTATTTCTTCAATTTCATGCAACTCTGAATGAACCTCCTCCAAGTTCCAGTAGTTTGGCAAAGTCAAGTGGCAATCTATATGAATATCCGCACCATATTGTTGAATCCTAAGATTATGTACATCTATCCACGTATCTTTTCTGTGACTTTTTAGAATGTTAACAATTTTATTTAACAACAAAGGCTCGGTTTCGTCCATTAAACCACCCACTGATTTTCGGGTAATTTTTATGCCATTGGTCAGCATATAAATGCCAAATAAAATAGAAGCAATACTATCAATCCAGTAGATTTTCGTAAAATAAACTACGGCAACGGCAAAAATTAATATTATTACGCTTTGAGCGTCTAAAATCAAATGCTGTCCGTCTGCAATTAAGGTTGGAGAATTCTCTTTTTTTCCAACATTTTCAACAAAATATCCCAACAAAAAATTTACTATTCCTCCGCCAATGATGATGACCAAACCAATGCCCAAAGAATTAAATTCCGTAGGATGCACAAAGTCTTGGAAGGCGTGAAAAATAATAAAAATACTTGCCAGCACAATCAGAACACCTTCTAATCCTGCTGAAAAAAACTCTATCTTTCCGTGTCCATACGGGTGATTTCCATCTTTTGGTAATGAAGACAAGTGTAAGCTATACAAGGCAAAACCACTTGCCACTACATTGATGATTGATTCAAGTGCATCGGTCAAAATTGCACTTGAAGATGTTAAATAGTAGGCAAAAAACTTAACAATCAACAGCAAAATGCTGATTGAAAATGATATTAAAATTACTCGGTTTTTATATTGCATTGGGGGAAGGATTTGTACAAATTTATCATTTTCTAAGGTGTAAAAAAAGGCGATTTTGGCATTTCGACAATAAATTTTAACAATTCCTATTACCTTTGTGATATGAACACAACAGAAAATCCTTGGCAAAAAATTGATTCAACAGTGGTTTATGACAACCCCTGGATACAAGTTCGACATGAAAATGTGATTATTCCGAACGGTAAAAAAGGTATTTATGGGGTTGCACATTTCAAAAATAAAGCTGCCGTAGTTTTGCCAGTTGACGAAGAAAATAATACTTGGTTAGTTGGACAATATCGTTATACTTTGGAGGAATATACTTGGGAAATTCCGATGGGAGGCGGGGCTTTGTCTTCTGATAGTTTGGAAGGAGCAAAAAGAGAACTGAAAGAGGAGACTGGCATGGAGGCAGAAAGATATACCTACATCGGAAAAATCCACACATCTAACTCCGTAACCGATGAATTCGGTCTTTTGTACTTGGCAGAAGGACTTTCTTTTGGCGAGTCTGAACCCGATGATACCGAGATTTTATCGCTCAGAAAAGTACATTTGTCTGAGGCAGTGAGAATGGTAATGGATTCAGAAATAACTGATTCTCTGAGCGTTGCGGCAATTTTGAAAGTTGCACGTTTAAAAAATATCTAAATTCACCTATATGATTCAAGCTATACTTTTTGGTTTTTTATACGGTTTTGTATTATGCTTCACTTTTGGTCCTGCTTTTTTTAGACTGATTCAAACAAGTATAGATAATGGTGTAAGGTCAGGTGTTCTTATTGCCGCAGGTGTGACCGCCGCCGACGCAATTCTCATGTTTTTTGCTGTTTTCGGGACGAGTTATTTACCCCAAGTTGATAAATTTGACACCATTTTAGCATTTTTGGGTGCAGGACTACTACTAATTTTAGGCATTTTAAGTTTAACAAAAAAACAAAAACAGATTACTTATCCCCAAAGTAAATTAGGCTCATTTCTCTTCTACTTTATTAACGGACTTTTCCTCAATCTACTCAATCCATCCAATTACGTAGCTGTTTTTGGCATTTCGACTTATCTAAAAGGTGCTTTCCATTTTTCAATCAATGAAATTATTGTTTTCTTTTTAATGAGTTTATTGGGAACAATGATTGCAGAATCCGGTATTGCTTTTTATGCCAATAAAATGAAAAAGGTAATGACAGAAAATGTCATTACCCGAATCAACCAAGTAGCAGGTTTAGTTTTTATAGTCTCTGCTGGAATTATTCTCTGGAAACAGTTTAAGTAGTTAGGAAATTTGTGAAATGAAAAAACCTGAATATTTTAAGTGCTGGCAGCGTTATAAACGCTGGGAGTATCCACTCTGTGAGAGTCCACTTTCGTTATAAATGAGCGTGTGATTGGACTCCCTGCAACTTAACCAAATACAACTAAAAAAGTAAATTGAAAGTTTAACTGAACCACAAATGTTACGAACTTATTATTATAAAAATTCTTTTTTTCATGGTTGTAACCAAACTATTGGGTTTATTATTTTGATGGGATTTGGCTACATTAGTTATGTAGATTTATTAGGATTTAAAAATAAATACAATGTTCTTAATGATATAAATGACTCGTTATCATTTATATCATTCTTCTTGATTATGTTAGCATTCGTATTTCAGGCTTCGAAGAGTTTTATATTGTATATTCCATCAACATATCTAAATTTTGATGATAATGGAATATCACTTAGAAAATTTAAAAAGGGGATTCAATTTTTTAAGTGGGAAGACATTAGAAAAATTGAATTGGATGTTCAAAATGAATGGCTGTTAAATTTATTCATTGTAAAGAAGAACGGAGAGATTGTTAGAGTCATTTTAACAGAATTGTGGTTATTATCACTAACAAGAAAACTGTGCGTCAATCACAATTTTTTAAAACTTATTGCTATTGCACACAAAAATTCAAATTTAATGGCAAAATTAAATCCTGATGAAGTTAAGGTTTTTTATGAAATGGCTGTACAATAGCGTGGTCTATGGTTTCATAACCACCTTAACATGTCTGATATGCTGTACTACTGAATGGAGAGGTTAAATTTTCCGCCCCATGGCTGGTGTCCCCACCAGACACTCATGCGTAAGCAACACAAGTACCTGAATATCAATAGATTGAAGAAGAGATAACAAATTTCTTACGCATGAATGTCTGGTGGGGACACCAGCCATGGAGAAAGTATGATAGTGCCATTTTTTGCTTTTCTGTTATTTTGAAAGGTATTCTTCCCACTCAGCAATTAATTCTGCTTTTTTTAGAACCCTCGGAAATTTATTTTGTCCGCCTACTTTCCCTTTTTTTTCCATAAAATCATAAAAAGTTTTTACGGGCAAAACCTTCAATTTTATTTCTCCGAGAGCGTGCTTTCTTTCGACTGGATAATCGTCGTTAATTTCACAAAGAGTTTTATCAATAAAAGCTAATAATCGTGTCTCATCAATCTCAGAATCCGTCCCTACATACCAGTGATGGGCAAAAGTATGCTCCACTTTTTTTCCAACAATGGTAAATTCACGTACATCAATATTGAATTCCGTTGAAGCCAATTCAATTGCTTTGTTCATATTATCAACCGAT
>JAAFJL010000170.1 GCA_013298865.1 Cytophagales bacterium
TCATTTACAGAGTTAGAACTGTTCATGAATCGGTTTATGGCAATTGCAGAAGACATGGGGACAATGCTACAAAGAACCTCACTTTCTGTGAATGTAAAAGAACGATTAGACTTTTCTTGTGCATTGGTAGATGCCCACGGCGAACTCATTGCCAACGCTCCGCACATTCCTGTGCATTTGGGTAGTTTGGGCGTATGTGTACGCAAGGTTTTGGCTAAGATTTCTATTCAAAAAGGAGATGTTATTATTACGAATCATCCTAAATACGGAGGCTCACATCTTCCAGATTTAACCATGATTTCTGCTGTATATTCTTCTGGTAATCAATTGATTGGATATTTGGTCAATCGTTGTCATCATGCTGAAATCGGTGGAATTCGACCTGCTTCAATGCCACCCGATGCAAAGAATTTAGCCGAAGAAGGTGTAGTAATTCCGCCAATGTATTTGGTTAAAGATGGAGTTTTAGACTGGCAACCTTTGATTGATTTATTGAAAAATAGCCCATATCCGAGTCGTTCGATAGATGAAAATATGGCAGATTTGAATGCGGCTTTGGCAGCAAATCGAAGTGGAGAAAAAGCTCTTTTGCATTTAGTTACGCAGTATGGTTTAGGGAAAGTTCATAAGTACATGGATTTGCTCAAAAATTATTCTGCTGAACGTATGTCTAATGCTTTAGCAAAGTTTAAAAATGGAGACTATTTTGCAACCGAACATTTAGACGATGGAACGGTTTTGCAAGTAAAAGTATCTTTAGAAAATGGTAATTGTACGATTGATTTTACGGGAAGTTCAGGTACACACAAAGGGAATTTAAACGCCAATGATGCCATCGTGAACTCGGTTGTGATGTATGTTTTGCGGGTAATTTTGCAAGAAAAAGTACCCTTAAATGACGGACTTTTACAGAAGATAAAACTTGTAATTCCCTCAGAATCAATACTTAATCCTAATTTTTCGGACGATAATTCGGAATGCCCTGCTGTGGTCGGTGGAAATGTGGAATTGAGCCAACGTTTGACAGATACTCTTTTTAAAGCCTTTGGAATTATGGCTTGTTCGCAAGGGACAATGAATAATTTATTGTTCGGAAATGAAAATTTTGGCTACTATGAAACTATCTGTGGAGGCTCTGGTGCAGGAAATGGATTCAACGGTGCATCAGCGGTTCATACCCACATGACGAATACGAGAATTACAGATCCAGAAATTTTTGAATTGCGTTATCCAGCAAGATTAAAGCGATTTGAAATCAGGAAGAATTCTGGTGGGAATGGACGTTTTAGAGGCGGCGATGGCATTATTAGAGAAATTATTTTTGAAGAAAACGTAGAAGTTTCTATCTTGACTCAGCACAGAAATAATGCACCTTATGGCATGAACGGAGGGCAAGACGGCACAAAAGGAGAACAATTTGTCTTAAAATCAACTGGAGAAAAGATACTTTTGGGACATTCAGAAGGGATTTCTTTACAAAAAGGAGATAGTCTCGTAATGAAAACTCCAGGAGGCGGAGGATTTGGGGCAATTTTCAATTAACAATAAGCAATTATCAACGGAATTATATACTATTTGGCGGATTATGAAAAAAAACCTCACCCCCGACCCCTCTCCTGCTGAGCTACGGTTTATACATAAGTATTTCTGGTTATCATTTTTTTGAGTAAATGAGCAAAAAGCTGGAAAAAGATGTTAGTTTTTTACTAAAAATGACCTTTTGACCTCATCCCCTAACCCCTTCTCCTGCTGAGAAGGGGAACACTTGGAGAGATTAACTAACTCATTTTCAAATACTTACAGACTTATGTATAAGCCGTAACTCCTGCTGAGAGGGGAGAAATTCGTCGACAAATGCTCCCCTCTCAGCAGGAGAGGGGTCGGGGGAGAGGTTTTTTCAACGTCAAGTTTATCTATCCGCCTAATGGTATATAATTCCGATAATCAATGAACAATTTGTTGAATAGGTATGGAATAGTCTATAATTCCAAAAAGCAATTATCATAAACTACTAATTTTTGAAAAAAATTACAGAAATATTAATTTGTCTTTGGTGGGGAGGTTTTACTTTTTACTCAGGCATTGTTGTACCCGTAGGTATGCGTGTGCTGGGAAGTCATTTTTTGATGGGAAAAATTACACAGGAAGTAACTAATTATATCAATTGGCTGAGCTTAGGATTATTTATTTGGCTGGCTTATTTTCTGAAAAAATCGCCAGATTCTCAGTCTATTTTAGTAAAAGAAATCCTTGTTTTTACACTGATTGGTAGTCAGTTATTACTATTTCTTTTGCACAGTAATATGTCAGAAATCATTGATAATCAGAGTTTTAAATCAGTTTTTTATTTATATCACAAGATTTATCTGATAGTAAGTACCTGTATTTGGATGATTGTTAGCTATTTTATTTTTTTAGGTATGAGGTCGGAGGTATAAGGTCTTTGCAAATATATAACGCAATTGATTTTTTAAAACTTCATACCTACAACCTCATACCTACTACCTTATACCTCATACCTAAAAAAGCCTAATAAAATCATTCCTCATTTATCGTCTGCTTTCCACCAGTAAGTTTTGTGATTTTTCCATTCCAAATAAACTTTCCTATCAATTTTTCTGGTAAAATAATTTCTGCCGAAATGCCTTTTCCTTTTCTATTCAATTTAACAGAAATTTCTCCCCAAGGATGTGGCATTTTACCTTCTGCATTATCTAAAATGCCCAATGCGGGCTGTATGCGTACTTCTTCAAAACCTGGAGCTTCGGGCATAATGCCACAAATGGTTGCTAAAAAATCATAATTCGGAGAGGCAGACCACGCATGACAGTCGGAACGAGTAGGCTCTGGATTTTCTGCAAAAGTCGTTAAACCTTCCTTAATCATGTCTCGCCAAGGCATTAAAGTCGAGTGGTATCTTTCTGCCAAACCAACTCTTTTTAGTGCCTGCGTTTGATAAAATTTAAAGTAAAAAGTTGCCTGAATCAAAGACTGGTCGGACAGTATTTTTTCCATTAAAGCCTGTTCCTGATTTTTAGGAACAGCACCAGACAATATCGCCATGATTGAAGCGTGTTGACTAAAATCTTTTTTCAGAGGACTGTCCGCAACTACACCTCGTGTAGCATCAAAACATTGCTCAAAAGTACTTTTTCCTAATAAATCTGCCAGTGTTTTATAATAATTTGCCTTTTCTTTTTCACCATAAGATTCAAAAATGGCAGATGCTTGCCTCAACGTATAAACATACTGAAAAGTAATAATTGATGAATTTCCAGCTCTCACGCCTTCTGGTACACCCCCAACTTCATACACATTATCCCATGCCCAAGGTTTTGCCCAATCCACAAAACACCACCAGCTTAATGTACCAAGCATATTCTTTTTAGGGTCAATTTTTCGTTCATACCAAGTAAGGACTCTTTCGATATTTGGGGTAAAAGACTTCACAAACTTATCGTCTTTTCGGTGCATCCAATAATCATAAACCATTGATACCCAGAATAATGAAAACGTTGGAATTATCTGAGTTATGTTACTCGGATAACGTGCCTGAGTGAGTCCTTCGGCAGTAGTAGAATTATCATAATCTTGAATTGCCTTTCTCATCAATCGGTCGTCGCCCGTTACATACAAAGAAATCAAAGCCTGAATTCTGGTATCGCCCGTATATTGCAATTGCTCGTAATAAGGACAATCAAAATACGTTTCACCTGCACAAAGTCTGGCAGTACGATAGCCCGTGTCCCAAATTCCTTTCAAACTTGGGTCGTTGGTACTTTTAAAACTCGCCTTTTCTTCAAATGGATAACCTGTATAAATTCCGTATAATGAATTGATTGTCAGAGGTTCAGCCTTTGTTTCAATCTGTAATTCAATGTATCTAAAAGTTCTAAACCACAGTGGTCTGAATGTTCTTTTTGCTTGCCCGTCGGTTCTAAAAATGTCGATATTTCCCATGATTTTTTTACCAGAAATATCATTTCTATTACCTTTTTCTCGCTTTTCGTTCATCAATGCCTCCGCATAAGTCAACTGGACACTCGAACCTTTGCCGCCACTCACGGTCATTTCTGGGTAGGCAACAGTTTCAAAAGTTTGGTCTAATAAAATAGTTACTTTTGAATTGGCAGGAATTACTTGCACGCCACTTCCCTTCAAAAAACTATCTTTTATCAATTCGTCGGCAATTCCAGTAAACCTTCTGATTTCTTTGATTGGTTGGTATTTTTCTTCCATCTGCGGAATCGTTCTTGGTACTAAATACCATGTTGCTCCAGAACCAACGCCACTCGGATAGCCATGTTCAAGTGTCACGGCAGCATTCCATTTAGCATCGTCATACTCAGGTTTTTCCCAACCATAAGGATATTTAGAAGCGTCAATTTCTTCACCTGCTCCAACAACAATAAAAGTTTGAAGTTTTCCACCATCTACGGGAATAGGTTTGTAAGCCATATTTTGGGCTACTTTCCAACTTTTATCCGTATTCAAGACAGCTTCAACAGGTGAATTTCCTTGGAGAATAAATCCAGTTTTTCGACTCATCTGAGACCAAGGCATATCGTCAGAAAAGTTCCAAACTGCTACGGAAATCGTGTTTTTCCCTACTTTAAGTTGCTCTGCAATATCAATAGTTTCAAAATTCCAGTGCATGGCATCACTTCTCGCAGGACCAGCAGAAACATAATTGCCATTCACAAAAAGTCGGTACCGATTGTCTGCCGAAAGGTGAATGATAAATTTTGTAGGTTTGGCTTTTAAATCAAAATTTTTCCTGAAATGAAAGACTCCATAATTCGTTAAATTGGTATTTTGGTGGGCAATCCATTGGGCGTCCCAACGTTGGTACAATAAATTTGGTGCAATTTCCTGAGCTTTTGTATTGAAAATATTACAAAAGAAAAAGAGGAGGCAAACAAGTTTTAGCTTATTCATATCAATGATTTTTAGTAACGGTGAAACAATAACTTATAAAATTTTAGGCTGGCTATTTTAGTGATAGTTTTATTTACTTTTGAAGCGAATAGTAACGCTATTTAATGAAAAAGTAAGAAAAAATAGCGGTAAAAGAGTCGCATAAAAATTACAAGTTATTGTTTTCACCGTTACTTATGGAAGAAAATGGGCTACTGGAATTGATTTTCAAGTAATTTAAGAAAAATTCCTTAACCAATGTGCAGATTTGTATGTAGAAGCAGTTTAAACTTTATCTTTGTATCAAACAAAAATTTAAAAAATGAGACTAATTTCTTTTTCAATACTGTTGATTTTTGGCAGTTTGCAAGCATCAGCACAATTGACCAACTCAGCTTTTGAAACTCGCTATAAAAGAGGCGTAAACTTTGTAAAAAATAGTGAATGGCAAAATGCACAGACGGAGTTCTCTGATTTAATCCTTTCTCGCTCTGAAAATCCTCTTGCACCTTATGTTTATTATTTTAATGGATTGAGCCTTCTAAAATTAAATAAACTTTTCGATGCCAAACTTACCCTCAAAAATTTAAGTTTGCGTTTCCCGATTTGGCGAAAAAAAGAGGAGGCTTTCTATTTACAGGCAAATATCGCTTTTGAAGAAAAAGACTATAATCAAGCCCTCACGTATCTTACAGAGTTAGAATCACTCCCGATTAAAGATGATGCCGACGAAATGAAAAGGTATTATTTAGGACAAGTTTCAGATAAAAATCTTCTGAGTCAATTGTCTTCAAAGTTTCCAAACGACCAAGTTATTCAGGAAGTGCTTTCTGGAAAACCAGCAACTCCCAACGTGCCTACAACCAGTGGAATTCCTGCAAAAAAGCCAAAAGAAATTTACAATTTTGCCGTATTACTTCCCCTTGACGTAAAGGAACTTGACCCCGAAAAACAAAGTCGTTCTAATCGTTATGCTGTGGATATGTATCAGGGCATGAAACTGGCTAAGGAACAATTGAAAAAAGAGGATATTTCTATCAATTTGTTGGCTTACGATATTTCTAATGATGCTGACGAAATGTTGGAATTAATTAACAATTCGACTTTCCAGCAAGTTGATTTAATGATTGGACCTTTGTTTGCCGAAACCAATAAAATTGCAAGGGCTTATTCAGACGAAAATGGTATTCCTTTGGTGAACCCAATGTCTAATAATGTAGGACTGATTTCCGATTCTCCGCTTTCTTTTTTAGCTGAACCTTCTTCGGCAATTCAAGGCAAAAAAGCAGCAGAATTTGCTACAAAACAGGCTTGGCTGAGTAGGAGTGTAGGTATTTTTTATACCAATACTTCTAATGATTCAACAATGGCTCATAATTATAGAGATGCCTTGAAAGCAAAAGGTTACGAAATTGTGTCTTTTCAGAAAGTTCAAAATAGTGTAGATAATATTTATGCTAAACTTCCAGAAAAGAAAATTGGGCATATTTTCTTGGCAACTACCGAGAAAAAAACGGGGCTTTCGATGCTTTCGGCGATGGATAAAAAAGAAATGAATATTCCACTTTTTACGACTTCGGAATCTTTCTCTTCTACCAATCTCAGTGCTGGCATTTTTTCAGGAAAAGAAATTTATTGTCTCGACCCAGAGTACCTCGACAAGAACAAACCCGAAGTAGATAATTTCGAGAAACTGTATTCTTCTAAATACGGTTTGTACCCTTCGTATTTCTCGATGCAAGGCTATGACATAGTTTTGTTTTGGGGAAGAATGTTGTCTAAAAATATTATTAATCTTCGTAAAGGTCTGAATCAGAGAGCTTTCCAAGAAAATATGACATTGGGGGGCTACGATTATAGAAATTCCCAAGACAACCAAATCTTGACAATCACAACATTTCAAAACTATAAATTTATTCCAACGAGATAAAACGGGTAAACGGCACACGGTGAACGGTACACGGTAAAATTTGTATCGAATACTCACCGTGTACCGTTCGCCCTTTACCGTTCACCGTAAATAATGACAAATTCCGAACAACTTTTCCAAAAAGCAAAAAACTTTATCCCTGGGGGCGTAAATTCGCCTGTACGTGCGTTTCGTGCGGTGGGGGGGAATCCTATTTTTATCAAATCTGCCAAAGGGGCGTATCTTCACGACGAAGATGGCAATTCATATATCGAACTCATCAATTCTTGGGGACCTATGATTTTGGGACACGCTCATGAATTAGTAGAAAAAGCCGTTTCAGATGCAATACAAAGTGGTTTTTCATTTGGGGCACCCACTCGCAGGGAAGTAGAAATGGCAGAACTCATCTGTTCGATTGTGCCTTCTGTCGAGAAAGTCCGTATGGTAAATTCGGGTACTGAGGCAACGATGTCTGCCCTCAGAGTGGCTCGTGGCTATACGGGCAGGGACAAAATGATAAAATTTGAAGGTAATTATCATGGACACGGTGACTCGTTTTTGATTGCCGCAGGTTCGGGTGCAATGACCTTTGGCGAACCCGATAGTCCAGGCGTGACGAAGGGCGTTGCCAATGATACTTTGACGGCTCAATACAATAATTTAGGGGCAGTTCAGACCTTGGTAGATGCCAATAAAGGACAAATTGCCTGTATCATTCTCGAACCCGTTGTGGGCAATATGGGCTTAGTAAAACCCGTAGAAGGATTTTTGGAAGGACTCCGAAAAATTTGCGACGAAGCAGGAATCGTTTTGATTTTTGATGAAGTAATGACAGGTTTCCGTTTGGCAAAAGGTGGTTTTCAAGAACGTTGTGGTGTTATTCCAGACATGACAACGATGGGTAAAATTATCGGTGGTGGTATGCCTGTGGGTGCGTATGGAGGCAAAAAGGAAATTATGGAATGTGTTTCTCCTGCGGGACCTGTCTATCAGGCGGGTACACTTTCGGGCAATCCAATTGCGATGGCGGCAGGTTTAGCGATGTTGAATCATTTGAACGAAACGCCTTCGGTTTATACTCGTTTAGAAGAAATTGGCAACACTTTGACCAACGGCATGAAAGCCAATATGAACAAATTAGGCTTGAATTATACCCTAAATCACGTGGGTTCGATGTTTACTTTATTTTTTACAGACCAAGCCGTAAACAATTTTGAAGATGCCAAAACCTCTGACACGGCATTATTTGGCAGATATTTCCAAGCCATGTTAAAGCGTGGAATTTACCTCGCCCCCTCACAATACGAAGCGATGTTTCTTTCAACCGCTTTGACCGATGAGCATATTCAAACGATTTTGGAGGCGAATTTGGAGAGTTTGAGGGAAGTGGTATAGATTGAATTCTAATTTTAAAGACTGATAAACTACTTGAATCTCAACGGAAGTCGTCGTTTTAAACGACGACTTCCGTAAAATACACCTCAAATACTTACTTTTTTAACAAAGCCCTCACTTTCTCAAAATCTGGATGAGTGATGCCTTCTTTTTCTAAATCTGTTAAATCTCCTAAAAATACTTCTCTCATCGTTTTATCTCCACGAGGCAGATTTTGTTTTTCTTCATAAATCTTTTTTGCCTGCTCCCAACGGTTTTGCAGTAGTAAGGCAGGAGCTAAATTAGAAAATATCCAATATTGACTTGGGTCTTTTGAAAGCCCCTTTTGAGCAAATTCTTCTGCTTGCTTAAATTCTTTTGACATTAAAGCGTACCAAGCGCCATTGCTATAAGCACTTGATAAAGTAGAATCTAATTTTACTGGATAAACCTCATAGAAATTGATGATGGATTTTTGGATTTTTAGCTTATTGGTATATATGGAATCAAAATCTATAAGATTAGGTAAAAAATTTATAATCTTAACACCTTTTTGCCAAAAAATAGGATTAGAAAAACGAATGGCTAATTTTTGATAATTTTGTAACCCTTCAATTAATAAACCTTCTCCCAAAACAAGTTGTTTAATTCCCGTGATGTAAAATACACCAAAGTCTATTTGTGTTTGTGCCAAATCAGGTAAATATTGAGCTTTGTACTTTTGACATAATTGCCGAAAGTATTTCAAAGCCTCCAAATAGCTATCCTCCGCTTTTTGTTTTTCTTGATTGTATTGATAAAAAACTCCCAAATTATTGAGGGTATTTGCCAAATAAGGTAAATATTGAGCTTCGTTTTTTTTGCTTAATTGCCTCCTGTATTTCAAAGCTTCCAAATAGCTATCCTCCGCTTTTTGCTTTTCTTGATTGTCTTTGTAAAAACTCCCCATATTATTGAGAGTACTTGCCAAATCAGGTAAATATTGAGCTTCGTTCTTTTGGCTTAATTGCCTTCTGTATTTCAAAGCCTCCAAATGGCTATCCTCCGCTTTTTGCATTTCTTGATTGTCTTTATAAAAAACTCCCAAATTATTTAGGGTGCTTGCCAAATAAGGTAAATATCGAGCTTCGTTCTTTTGGTTTAGTTGCCGACAGTATTTCAAAGCCTCCAAAAAACTATCCTCCGCTTTTTGCTTTTCTTGATTTTCTGAATAAAAAACGCCAAAATTATTGAGGGTGCTTACCAAATTGGGCAAATGTTGAGATTCATTTTTTTGGCTTAATTGCCTTCTGTATTTCAAAGCCTCCAAATAGCTATCCTCTGCTTTTTGTTTTTCTTGATTGTCTTTATAAAAAACGCCCAAATTATTGAGGGTTATTGCCAAATAAGGTAAATATTGAGCTTCGTTCTTTTGGATTAATTGCCGATAGTATTTCAAAGCCTCCAAAAAACTATCCTCCGCTTTTTGCTTTTCTTGATTGTCTGAATAAAAATTTCCCAAATTATTGAGGGTGTTTCCCAAATCAAGTAAATAATTTGCTTCGTTCTTTTGGCTTAATTGCCTTCTGTATTTCAAAGCTTCCAAATAGCTATCCTCCGCTTTTTGCTTTTCTTGATTGTTTGAATAAAAAATGCCCAAATTATTAAGTATTGTAGCTTTATCATCTAATTCTTTCGAAAAAAAAAGTGCTTTTTCATACAATTGAGCAGATTTTGTGGGATAATTTGTTTTTTGTAAAAAGTAAGCATAACTAAAAAGTGTATTAAACTTTGTACTATCCGCTAAATACGCTTTCTCATACCAAGATGTTACTTCATTATTTTGGTTGGTTAGTTCAAAGAGTTGTGCTTTAAGAAGACATTTTGAAATATAATTTTCCTGATCTCGTTTTGCAGATTCTTTTAATAGATCTGCGGCTTTATATTTTTTCTCGTAAGCAATTTTCTCTTTGTCAATCGTCTTTTCATCTAAAACCTTTTGGGCTTCTTCAAATTTGCCATTTTTGAATAAAAGAAAAGCCTCTGTCAACATAGGGTCTTCTATATTTTCAGAAACCGAGGCTAAAATACTGGCAATCAAATCTGCCTGCGTCTGCTGTTTTTCTTTTTGTTTTGCTAAAACATCTAATTGAGTATACAGGGAGTCTATTCTTATCCGCAACTGTTTGCTTTCTTCCAGTGCATTCTCATTCATTTTTTTGTATTTATCAAACCAAGTATCAATCTGTTTTTCTAATGCCAACTCCTTTTTTTCAAAATCTCTGGTCAAAGAGATATTGGTAATTGTTTGAAAATACTTTAAAACTACTTCTTTATGTTCTACATTTTTTGCTAAAAAAATATGTACAGAATCAGCCCTATTTTTCCCAAGTTTATAGCTTATTAACTCAAAGGAATTTACAGTTTTGTAACCATTCAAAAAAGCATCAATTCGTACTTTTTCACCAGTATTTTTTTTATGAGAGCTTTTTAAATTGGGGTATTTCGTAACCCCATTATCGTCTGTCGTTGCGTTACCAATAGAATCCACACGTACGCTAACACCTTTTAATCCAACACCTTCCGCAGTATTCTGTGTTACATGAAAGCGTAACTCTTCTTGGGCTTTTGTGGTAAAAGTCCAAAAGGAAAAGAGTAAAAAGAGAGTTGCTTTTTTCATTTTTTACGCAAAATTATATCTGAGGGAGCTGCACTATTGGAATGTATTGAGCCTTGGTATTGGTCTTTGTAGGCTTCTACCAAAAGCATATTTTCTAATCGCTTATCGGCAGGTAAAGTAATACTATAATTACCCTGAGCATCTGTAATGGCACTTTCTCCTGCTACTTTTACAGTAACGCCTGCCAAATTTCTTTGTTTTTTATCTTCAAAAATTACTTTGCCAGTTATACAACAACGAGATTCTGAGGGTTCTACCAACAATTGCAGTACGCCGTCTTTGCCAATGCCCGTTTGTAAGCTCTTCTTTTTAGTTGTCTGAAATTGCCAATCATCCGCTAACATTTCCAAGTCTATCAATTTTGTAGTAGAAGCAATATTGATTAAAACTTCTCCGTCTCCATTGATGTCATAAGATTTAGTGTCTTTCGAGATACTAATTTTCAAAGCATTTTTAGTATCATTCAAAACCGTAGTACCTTCTTGGTTTTTGAATTGGATTTTCAAAGAAAT
>JAAFJL010000172.1 GCA_013298865.1 Cytophagales bacterium
AAAGTTTAAACAGCTTCATAGCTATACAACGCTGATTATCAGTATATTATTTCAAAACCTCAATCCTTACCACGCCATTTTCTTGGTTTTCGGGGCTTCGTTCATTTGCGTAGGTTACTCGTACCAAGTATGTACCTGCGGGAACAAATTTTAGATTCACTTGAATTTTACCATCATTCAGTTTGAAATAATGTGCCTTGAAAACCTTTCCCGATAAATCATAAACCTGCACATCTTCTACTTCTTGAAAAGCATTTGCACGGTACCATTCTTCGGCTTCTTTCAAGTCTTCCAAATTCGTAACTGTCTCATTTGAAAATAGTTGCGGCACAATGATGAGCTTATCAGCTACTGGATTGCCTAAGGTTTTGATTTCAGTTTTATAATTTGAAACAGCGAATTTTCCTTTTCTAAAATTGCTTTCACAAACTTTTGGTTCTTCTGTAACAAGGAAACCCATAACATCTCCCTCCATAGCAATTAAGGGCTTTACATCTTTAGTTTTGATTACTTTGGGTACATAACCAACAAAACTAAAGACAAGAATATCTTTCTCATCTACCGAAAGATTGTATTTCCCATTCATATCAGAAGAAGTTCCTTTTGTTGTTCCTTTGATAGCAACAGTGACCCCAGGCAAAGGTGAACCATCTTGTGCATCTACCAATTGTCCCGTAATAGTTCTTTGTTGCCCGATACATTGTTCAGTAAAAACCAGCGTCAAAACTGCCATCGTCATGTTTCGGACGATTTTCATTTTGTGAATAAATGGGAAAGAAATTTTGGAAGATTTTTCTTGAAATTTGCTCACAGGAACTTCATAATTGATAGATTGTTCCGTGGCAGTCCATGCAGGAAACCATTCTTCAATACGGTAGTTTTTCTGTAACTGGTCAGCCCGAAAACGTCCGCAAGAACTGGTTTGGGTCGCAGATAAATCTCGGAAATAGGCGACTAATTCACTATCTGAAAGTTGAGTAAAATCTATGACATTCTTCTGACAAGAACCACAAAAACCACCTTCTTTTGTGGGCGTAAAACCTTTCCAATCTTCATGGCAGGGTTTCGGGATATTAACTTGGAAATTTGCTTTCATCATTCTATCATTTAAGTTTTCTTAGATGATGCAAGCATGATGAGGATTCCATAAAAGATTTTTTCTTTTTGTGAAAATTTTTAAAACCGCAAGGACGGGGGGGATTTGCTCAGGGTTGTGTAAAAAGTCTAAAGTTAAAAGTTGAAAGTATTTTTTGCCAAATAATATTCCGAAATAGTCTTTGAAATCTTATCCTAAGGTATATTATTTGGAAATATTCAATTTTACAGAATAATATTTCTGCTTAAAACTTTTGACCGAGCGACGGTCGCTCATGGACTTTAGACTTTTTACACACCCCTGGTTTGGTAATGCGACTGTGTCGCAAGTTGATAGCTTGCTATCGTCCTTGCGGTTAAATCAACTCAATATTTATCCAACAATCCTCCCAATGTTTCTAAATCAGATTTTTCGTGTAATGCACTCACTACCAGACGAGTAACGGGTTTGTCTTGGGCAGTTGGATAAGAAAAACAGGCAGTCATTACATCATTTTTCTTGAGGTAGTCATGAAGTCCGTCTTGGTAGGTACAAAAAGCTGGGTACTGAGGAATGGAGTTAAAAAACTCATTATTTTTCGGAGAAATTTCATTAAAATAAACAATATTTTCCATCAATTTTTGGTGAGATTTTACATATTCTTCCTGTGAATGCACATACGCATACAGGCTGGCAGGCATGGCAGGCGAGCTTCCTGAAAAGAAGGGAGTAGAACGAATATTAACAATTGTGTCAAAATCCGAAAGAATAACACCTGCCGAAATTGCCATAGCTTTGTTCAAAGACGCTACTACAATTAGGCGAACGTTATCTGGTTTTTTAGCAAATAATTTAGCAAAAACACCTTTCCCATTTTCTCCAAAAACACCCAAACCGTGCGAATCATCTACCACAACAGTGATGTTTTTATTCTTTGGTAATTTTGTAAGCCACTCAAAATCAAAGGATTCCACAAAAGGAGAGCCAACGGAATCAGTCGCAATAATGATTTCAGAAGCATTGGTTCGTTGAACTGCCTCTACGATTTTCTCTGACCATTGTTGATGGGTCAATGAAGAAGGTTCGTAGCCCCTACCCCAAACAGCAGGGTGAACTTTTGGGGCATAAAAATATTGAATCGTTTGTCCGATTGAAAATGAGGAAGAATACATCGGGAGGTTTTCCAAATACCGCATCACAATTTGCCCCGCCATCATTCCAGACGAAGCCGTCAGACAGGCAGGTGCTTCTGTAAATTGTGCCAAAGCATATTCGGCTTCATCGAAAATATCTAATTGAATTGTATTGTTACGAGAACTCCCCCAAGAAGTGCCATATCGAGCTATTCCATCCATGAGGTTTTGTCGTAAAGTAGCATTATGTCCCATCCCTAAATAAGACGTGCCACTAAACCAAAGATACTGATTATCAGAGGCTTGTATATATCGATTGGGTAAAGAGTCAGTATGGTAGTACATGAGTTTTTTGTTTAAAGGCACAAAGGAACGAAGAGACAAGGGAGCAAAGTGAGATTTTTTCACAAAAATTACTCCTTCAAAAGTCGTACTCCCGTTCCGTTTTCATTGGCATAAATTACCTTTCCATAATCAATCGTGATGCCGTCGGCGATGTCATCTTCTACCAAAAGCGTACCGTCCATATCTACAAAATCCAACAGTGGCAACAAATGGGCAATTGCCGAACAACCAACGCCCGATTCTGTCATACAACCCACCATTACTTTCAATCCCAATTTACGGGCGTGGGCAATCATTCGTCTGGCTGGTGTGAGACCTCCGCACTTCATTAGCTTAATATTGATGATATGAAAAAAGCCATAACAGCGAGCCACGTCTTCTTCAACAATACAACTTTCGTCTGCCATAATTGGTAAAACAGATTCCGCAAAAACTCGTTTCATGCCTTCCCAATTATCAGCTTTCATGGGTTGTTCAATGAACTCAACACCTAAATTTTTCAAGGCAATCGCATTGGACAAAGTCTCTTCTACTCCCCAAGCCGTATTGGCATCCACCCTGAAAACGGCATCCGTATGTTTCCTAAGTTCTTGAACAATTTTAATATCTTCTTTTGTACCCAATTTAATTTTATACAATGGAAACGGCATTTCCTGCATCTTAGCAACCATTTTTTCTACTGTATCAATCCCGATGGTATAATCTGTAATAGGATTTTTAGAGGTATCCAAATTCCAGAGTTCGTACAAAGGTTTGCCTAATTTTTTACCCCAAAGGTCATTGGCAGCAATATCCAAAGCACACAAAGCAAAAGGATGGTCGTCCTTTAGATGTGGAGCAATGTAAGCCCAAAAATCTTCTGGATTTTGTAAATCATAGCTTTCAATAAAATCCCTAGCACCTTCTAATTGTGCAATCATTTTTTCTAAAGTTACACCATAATAAGGAGTTTCGGTGGCTTCGCCAAAACCTCTAAAGTCACCGTCACGGAGTTCTACAATCAGCGTAGGTTGTACCGTTCTCGACTCATGCGTAATCGTGAAAGTATGTCTGAGTTTTAGTTTGTGGGTATGAAGAATAAGTTGCATTTGATATTTATTATTTGTTGATGATTTTTGAAATTTCCATGTTTGTCTGCCAGCGTTATAAACGCTGATTGAGTCCACCCTCGTTATAAACGAGAGTGAGCAATAGCATTTTCAAATTATTTCCACTCAATTTACGAGGATATTTTCTCAAAAAATAAAAACGTATGCTTGCATACTAATATTTTATTCGAGAACTTTACAGTATTATGCAAAGCATAACAAATTGAATTAACCATTTTTATAATAAATATCCCGTTAGTAACCATGAAAGCAGATAGAACCGTTGATCATCACATAAAGACTGGCTGGCACGCCATCAGTAGAATGTATAATAGTTATGCAGCTCAGTTTGATATGACCATGTCTATCGGATATGTTTTATTGAATATTGATAGAGCTGGTACGCCAGCTACCAAAATTGCTCCTGCTTTGGGTTTAGAGTCTCGGAGTCTGACGAGAATGTTAAAATCTTTAGAAGAAAAAAAATGGATTCGTCGGGAAATTGATGAGGATGATAAACGTGTGGTAAAAGTTTTTTTGACCGAAGAAGGAAAACGCAAAAGAGACAAAGCCCGTGAAGGCGTGATAACTTTCAATAATTTAGTAATGGGAGAATTAGATGAAAGTCAATTGAATAGTTTCTTTGGAGTGATGCAAAAAATTAGTAGAGTTGTAGAAGAAATGACCGCAGCCCAGAAAGCTGAAAATATGGAAGAAATGGAGATTGACGTGTGATTTTCGATTTCCGATGTTCGTCTTTCGATGCCTGAATCGATGTTGGTTTTCGTTTTTCGATGTTAGGCAATGACAAATGATATTTTCAGAAATCCGTGGAACGGTTGAGATTAAAACCCATTTATGAGAAACTAAACCCCAACCGTACCACGGTTACAATCCTAATAGGTCGATATCTGATTTTCGTTTTTCGATGTTAGGCAATGACATAGCCCAAACATCGAAAAACGAAAACCAACATCGAAACACCACGCACCGAAAACTACTCCTCACCCACTTGCAAAACTAATTTTCCGAAGTTTTCACCTTTGAATAATTTCATCAAAGAAGCATGGAAATTTTCAATTCCTTTTTCGATATGAATCTTTGATTTCAGCTTGCCTTCCATCATCCATCCTGCCATTTCTTTAGCGGCTTTTCCGTAGTTAGCTGCATTATCAAACACAACGATTCCTTCCATTCTGGCACGATTTACCAAAAGTGAAAGATAGTTGGTTGGACCTTTAACTCCCTCAGTATTATTGTATTGTGAAATCGCTCCGCAAATAACAATCCGAGCTTTGAAGCGAATTTGCCCCAAGACAATATCCAGAATCTCGCCGCCTACATTATCAAAATAGACATCAATTCCTTTCGGGCAAGCCTCCCGAAGTGCTTGTTTCACATCTTCAGTTTTGTAATCAATACAGGCATCAAAACCCATTTCGTTTACACAATAATCACATTTGTCTTTGCCACCTGCTAAACCGACAACTCGGCAACCCATTAATTTAGCAATTTGTCCTACAACACCACCCACGGCACCAGCCGCACCAGAAACTACAACAGTTTCGCCAGCTTTGGGTTGTCCTGTGTCCAAAATTCCGAAATAAGCAGTCATTCCTGGCATTCCGAGAACGCCGAGATAAACGGGTAATGGAGCAAGTTTTGTATCAACTTTTACCAAAGTATTGGGCAAACATACACCATATTGTTGTACGCCCCAACCGCCTGTCACGTAGTCACCAACCTTAAAATCAGGCGATTGTGATTCTACCACAACACCAGCAGTTCCTGCACGAAAGACTTCGCCAATTTGTACGGGTTTAATGTACGAACGAGAGTCATTCATCCATCCACGCATGGCGGGGTCGAGTGAGAGGTATAATGTTTTCACCAAAACTTCACCTTCTTGAGGTACTGGAATTGGAGTTTCTTCTAATGAAAAATCACTTGGAAGAGGATTACCGACTGGTCTGGCGGCAAGAGTAATTTGTTTGTTCATTTGTTGGTGAAAATTGAGTTGTTTCAAGTGAATTCGTAAAAATCATAGTAGTAATTTTTACCACAAAAGAATCAGGAGCAAACAAAAGCAAATTATGCAACTGTCTAAACTTTGTTTTCTTTATGCCTTTGTGGTAAAAAAATATAGTACGTGGTACTTTTAAAATAATCTTCTAACCAAATAGCCCGCCATGCCAGCCCAGCCAGCTACTAAACCGCCAATAAAAGTGGTTGCTGCAATTAAGCCCGTGGCATTACCAACTGGTAGTATTTGTGCTATTTTGTTAGAAAGAATTCCGCCCGTTGTGAAATGATAATACCATGCTGCCAAAAGCCAAAGTACAGAAACTGCTGCGGTACTTTTGGCAAATGCTTCGCCAGATGAGGTTGCAAAAATGGCAGAACCTACAAAAGCCGCAATAGCGAGTGTCCACCACGGGAAAAATACTTGGCAGATTAATGCTGCACAAAAAATAAATGCAGATAATGGGCTAACAAAAATTTCTTTAACTTTTGTAATAAATGAATTCTTCTGATTTTGTAAATCATCTAAATTTGGCACTTTGGGTATATCTATTGTTGGTTTCATTTGTATGTCTTTTTGTTAAAATATTTGAAAATGGCTTTAAGCAATTGGCTATTTACATTTGGCAAATTAGCTAATCAGCAAGTATCAATTATGAGGTATTTGCAACTCATTCCTCAACTACTATACTATATTACTTCGCTACTTTGTGCCTTTGCTCCTCTGTGCCTTTGCCACTTTATGCCTATGCTACTTTGCTCCTTTACTGACTCCTAATTTCAAAACCTTCTTTACTCTCGGAGAAGCCTCATCTTTTGATTTCAAGAAAAGTAATTCATTTAGTTCGCCTTTTCTCCAAGTTTCAATCATGTCGTCGTAATGTGGGCTACCTGGATTGCCCGATTGTCCGCCTGGGTAAACGCCATAGCCTTTTGTTGAATTGTCTTTTCCTAATTGTACAACCATTCTCCAAGATGGTCCCGTACGTTCTGTGGTAGCATTTACTACACTTCCGCCACCACCGATTTTAACATCATTGGTACTCAACGATTTCAAGGCTGTTCCGTTCAAATCTAATAAATGGCGAATATCGGTTGACTTATGTTCAGACCATGCCCAAGTTGGACTCATCGGAGATTTTCTCCAAATCATCAAACTATCCATCGCAGCAGTTAAGGTTCTGCTTGCCAATTCTTCGATAGTCTCTACTTTATCTTTTGTTGAAACATCATCAAACCATTTTGACTTTGGGTCTTTTTTCATCAACATCAAAGTACGGTCAGAGGTTGGGTATTTCATCGGAATATTTTCATCATAACCAAAATCATCTTTCCAGATGGCTTCGTAAAGAAAATCAGACCAAACCTTGAAAATTGTCGGGGCAATTTCGTCTGGATTATTCACTCTATTCCAAGACTCCAAAGCCTTCACGGCAGGCAATTGTACTACTGAAGGAGATTTCACGAAAGATAACATCGTAGGCAATAAATCGTAGGCTTTGAAATTGAAGTTATCATTTTGTAACATTCTCAAAGAATCAACCGTCGCTTTTCCACGAGGCATTTTTTCTAACCGCTCATTGATTCTTCTACCACGTTCAGCTGGTGCAAATTCCCAGTTGATATAATATGGATAATTTTGGTCTGTTGAAGATTGATTAGCTGAACTCACAAATTCACGAGTAGGATTCTTCACGTGCGGATTATGTGCATGGGGAATGAAAGCATTCCAGTCGGCAACGGGGTCAGTTCCGTCCAAGATATATTTTCCTTGCTGGCGAGCTTTGAGCGGGAATTTTCCATTTACCCAAATGGCAATATCGTTCTGATTACTCGCAAAAATAAAGTTTTGTGCAGGGGCAGTATAAAAACTCAAAGCCTTCACATAATCATCATAATTTTTAGCACGATTCAATTTATAAAACGTCGTCAACTCCTGAGATTTGTCATGGGCAATCCAACGCAAAGCATGACCCACAGGAATATTTTTACGATATGGTTTTTCATTGTCCAAATAAACAACAGGTCCATGATGCGTGTAAAGCACGGTGTCTTTTACTTCTACGCCATTCTTAACTGTGTATGTTTCAATACGTTGCGTAATTTTCTTCCATTGTCCAGCGTGCCAATATTCTTTTTTAGTAGCATCCTTAAACTTCACTTCATACCAGTCAACCACGTCTGCACCTACGTTTGTTACGCCCCATGCGATGTCCTTATTGAAACCAATAATTACATTGGGCGTTCCTGGCATGGTTGAACCATAAACGTTAACATCAGGACTCGTTAATTGTACCTGATACCAAATAGAAGGCAAACTCAATGTCAAGTGTGGGTCATTTGCCAAGATAGGCAAACCCGTAGCAGACTTTCCGCCACCCACAGCCCAGTTGTTTGAACCAATGCCTTTTTCACGCTCTACCGAAGCATTTGCACTGCCTGTTCCCATAAAATCAGCAGGAGATTTTGGTAAAGCCAATGGTGTAAAGTCTCGTGGAGCACCCACTGGAATAATCGGGCTTTCTACAAAAGGATAATTAGGAAAAAGGTCTTCTGCGGTCTGTTTTCCGTACTTTCTTAGAATATTAGACATTCGTAAATCATCAGTTCCTGATGCTAAAACGAAGGACATATTTTTCAAAAATAAAGCACTTTTGATGGGCGACCATTTCTCTGGTGCGTAACCCAACAATTTATATTCTACTGGAAAATCTTTCGGAGCGAGATTAGCAATGTAGGCATTCACTCCATCAGAATAGGCTTCGATTGCTACTTTACCTTCTGGGTCAGAAATCATGCCTTCCAAAGAATGTTCAGCCCCAAAAACAGAACCCATTCTTCGTTGATAACGGTCTTGTTCGAGGGCTTTTGCTCCTACAATTTCGGTAAGACGACCCGCCGCAAAATGTGTCTGAAACTCCATTTGCCAAAGTCTATCTTTTGCCGTAACATAGCCCTGAGCCATGTAAAGGTCATGATTATTATTGGCGAAAATATGAGGAACGCCCAGTTCGTCGTATTCAATAGTTACCTCGTCTTGTAGTCCTGGAATGCTGAGGGCAGTTTCTGTTTTGGTCATTCCTTCGGGGGTTGGAGCTTCTCCGTTTACCCAAAAACCTTCAAATGGACTCAGGAATTTACCAACCGCAGGAAGCGAAGCCTTGCCGATTGCCCAACCACGATTAAGAACGTAACACAAACCCACCGCAACAGCGAGCGTTAATAGAGCTTTAATGTATTTCATTGAAATGGAATTAGTTTGTTTATTCTCCGACAGTTTTTATGGACACAAAGCCGCACAAAGTTTTTCACAGAGTTAAAAGAGATTTTCTTTGTGTTACTCTGCGAAAAACTCTGAGAAACTCCGTGACCACAAAAAATTTCAGATAATCAGTTTGTTTATAGTACCAAATTAGGTATTTTTTTTATTATTTTAAGAAAACAGGGCTAAATAGGAGTTTCAAGAATTAAAATTAGGTAGTTTTGAAGCATAAACTGTATCTAATTTTGCTATTCAAATACTCAAATAATGAACTTTTCCAAAAACGTTACTTTCTTAATCCTGAGTTTTTTACTCGTTCACTCATCATTTGCCCAAATCAATCCTGCGAATATCACTATTGCTCGTGACCGTTGGGGTGTCCCTCATATTTTTGCTAAAACTGACCCAGAAGTTGCCTATGGTTTGGCGTACGCCCATGCAGAAGACGATTTCAAAACGATTCAATTGCCACTTTTGGGCGGTAAACAAATGTTGGGAAGACATTTGGGTAAAAAAGGTGCAGCAGCAGATTATGTAGCGGCTTTACTCAGAATTGATGAAACTGTTAAAAATCAATACGATACTGCCCTTTCGCCTGAGTATAAAGCACTCATTACGGGCTATGTACAGGGAATCAACGAGTATGCCCGTACTCACCCGCAAGAAGTTTTGGTGAAAGGTTCTTTCCCGATAACGAATCAGGATGCTGTAAAATCTGCGGTACTATCAATGTCGGTTTTTTCTGGAATTGACCGTTCGTTGAAAGAAATTTTTGATGGCTCTATTCAGAAAATTATTGTCGATACCACTCGTAGAAAGTATTTATTGAATGAAAAGAAAAGAAATTTCAATCCTGATTTTCTGGAAAACAATAGCCTAAAAGCCTCTAACGCTTTTGCGATGAATAGCCAAAAAACTACGGACGGAAAAGTATATTTGAACATCAATTCTCACCAACCACTCGAAGGTCCAGCGGCATGGTACGAAGCCCATTTACAAAGCGAAGAAGGTTGGAATATTCATGGTGGGCTTTTCCCTGGGGCAGCAACAATTTTGCACGGAAATAATGAAAATTTAGGTTGGGCTCATACCGTAAATTATCATGACAAATTGGATGTTTACCACCTACAAATGAGTCCAGAAAGCCCCATGAAATATAAGTTTGATGACCAATGGCTTGATTTAGAAGAAAGAACCATAAAGTTAAAAGTGAAAGTGGCCGGGATTCCGATTACGGTAAAGAAAAAAGCCTACTGGAGCAAATATGGACCTACGGTTATAGGTCCAACGGGGACTTTTGCCCTACGTTTTGCGGCAAATCAGGAAATTAGAATGATGGATCAGTGGTACAAAATGAACAAAGCTCAGAATTTTTCTGAATTCAAAAAAGCGTTGGAAATGACTGCTGTAACAGGTTTCAATATCATTTATGCTGATAAAAATGATACGATTTTTTATGTCACGAATGGTAAAATTCCTATCAGAAAACAAGGTTTTGATTGGCAGAAAACTTTGCCTGGCAATACCTCAGAAACCCTCTGGACACAATACCATCCATTTGCAGATTTACCCCAAGTAATGAACCCAAAAAGTGGCTATGTTTTCAATATGAACAACACGCCTTACAGTTGTTCTGCTCCTGCTGATAATCCTAAAATTGAGACTTTTGACCCCACAATGGGTATCGAACGTTGGCAGACCAATCGTAGCCAAAGATTCATGGAATTGATAGATGGTTATGGTAAAATCAATTATGAAGATTTCAAGAAAATCAAATATGATCTTACCTTGCCAAAAGCCCTACAATATTTTGCAGATGCTTCCGAAATCAATACCATGAATCCATCAGAATATCCTGATATTAAGGAGAGTATCAAAAAAATGCAGATTTGGAACAAGACCGCCAATGTAGATAGTAAGGAAGCAGTTTTATTCATGCTTTTTTATGATTTTATCACGAAAAAAGTAATTTGGCGTGGCGAATTAGTAGCCCGAAAATTGACCAAAGAAGAGTGCGTGGAAGGGATTAGATTTGCCCAAGACCACTTGATGAAAAATTTCAAAACAACGAATGTTACTTTGGGGGATGTTCAGAAATTAGTCCGTGGAAAGAAAGAATTACCTGTCTTTGGGATTAATGATGTGTTGGCTTCAATTTCATCAAAACCGTACAAAAATGGTATATACAAAGCCACACAGGGCGAGTCGTATATTCAATTAGTGAAATTCTCGAAAGAAGGTTTGCCAGAAATCGAAACGGTGAATTGTTATGGAGCATCCAACCACGAAGGAAATCTACATTATGATGACCAAATGGAGCTTTTTGTGAAACAAAAAACCAAAAAAATGACCTTGGATAAAGCAACTGTCATTAAAGAAGCCGAGCGAGTTTATCATCCGAAGTAGTTCA
>JAAFJL010000171.1 GCA_013298865.1 Cytophagales bacterium
TTGCCATGAATACGCTATCGGCTTTGGTTTCGTTCAAAAATGAAAATTGTTTGCCGTATAATTTTTCAAAATCACATTCTATGTGGTAACTTTTTACCTTGTGGATTTCCCAAGATGGATGTTGTACGCCGTATTCAAACGTGGTTGTTTCGCTGTATTTGGCATAACCCCAATAGTGTTCTGCAATAAATTGTTCCTTACTTCCTTCAATCATTGGGGCGTGGTTTTTCTCGGTTATAGCTTCCAATTTATTCCAAATGCCTTTGTATTTCCAGTGGTATCCCAACTCTATTTCTTCGCCAACGGTTCTGTAAAAATGCTTCATGGGCAGGGTTACGTATTTTTCTCGGTACAAAGTATTTGCGACAAAAGTTATAGCGGGTTTTGGTACAATTTCCTTGATAAAAACCGCACCTCTTTTCCAAGTATCGCCATCTTTTACTCGCACATAAAAACGAAGATTAACTTCCTCAAAATTTACATGAAAAGGAATCGTCATACCCAGCATTTTAGTTTTCTCGAACATAAAACCAATAACACTCACATAACAAACGCCATGAAAAAAATCGAGTTCGGTCTTGGGGGGCAAATAAGGTAGTAAAACCTTGGGGTCAATCACATAATTTGCCATAATGAGATTGTTCCATTCTGCGGTAAGAAACTTTTTATTCATTGGTTTTCAAAACTTTTTTGTTTGATTCTGTCTTTACTATTAATAAATGCAAATCCAAGAACTATTGTTTCTGAAATTTTATAAAATACTGATTATCAGATAATTAATAATAGAATCAATTAAAATATGCCGAAACGTACCTCGATAAATGATGTGCAGGAAATAGACGACCTGAATAACCTTGACCGCATTGTACAAGATAAACGAAACGGCAAAAGGGCAGATGCCAAGAAAAATCGGCGTAATCGACACTATACCAAGATGCTAATTAAACATCAAATAAAAGATGGTGATGTTGGCGAGTGAAACTTTATATCCTTCAACATCAACTGAAATGAGCGGTTGCCTTGCCATTCGTTGATTTCTATTTGATAACAAATATCAAAGGTCTTTTGGACTAATAATTGTTCGTAAAAATCTTCTGCCATGCCAAAACCTACGCAGGTATAAGCTGCCGAACCCTCCTGAAATACATTGATTTTCAGATGTTTCTCTTTCATTCTGATGGGATTTCCATAAAGCATTACCTTTTCAGAAATGAAAGTTGGGGTCATATTTCTTGGACCAAAAGGCGACATCTGCGTCATGATTCGGTGAAATTTATCATCAATTTTTTCGAGTTTCAAAGGCAAATCAATCATGATTTGAGGTCTGAGTTGTTCTGCAGAAATTTTCCGAGCCACCACTTCTTCAAACTTATTCCTGAAAGCATCAATTTGTTCAATTTCCAATGTCAGACCTGCTGCAAATGTGTGTCCACCAAACTGAATCAAATGTTCCTGACATTCTTCGATGGCATCATAAACATCAAAACCTGGTACAGAACGAGCTGAACCCGCAGCGTGTCCATGAGATTCTGTCAGGATAATCGTCGGGCGGTGGTATCTTTCAATGCAACGACTCGCCACAATTCCAATCACGCCTTTGTGCCATTCGGGGTTAAATAGTACCGTGCTTTTGGCATTTTGCAAGGCTTCATTGTCTTCAATCATTGTCAAAGCCTCAGACGTAATACTGGTGTCAAAATTCTTACGGTCGTTATTGTGCTTGCCAATTACGGCAGCAAATTCCATTGCATCTAACTCATTATCAGACAGTAACAGATTTACAGCATCATAAGCGTGTTTGACTCTTCCTGCTGCATTGATACGTGGACCTAATCCGAAAACTACCTTGGTAATGTCCATTTTACCTTCTAAACCTGCCGCTTTCATCAGAGCTTTTAGTCCAGTTCGAGGATTGGAATTGAGTTGTTTTAACCCAAAATAAGAAAGGACACGGTTTTCACCAAAAATAGGAACGATGTCGCAAGAAATAGATGTTACCACCAAATCAAGATAGGGGAGGAGGAGGTCTTCTGAAATTTGGTTTTTCAGACAATACGCTTGTAAAAATTTGAAACCCACCCCACAACCTGTCAATTCATCGAAGGGATAGGTGCAATCAGCACGTTTTGGGTCAAGAATCGCAACTGCATCTGGAAGGTCATTATCGTCTGGACGGTGGTGGTCACAGATAATAAAATCTACGCCATGAGCTTTAGCCCAAGCCACTTTATCTTTAGATTTTATGCCACAATCCAGCGATACAACCAAGCCAAAACCATTCTCAGCAGCGTATTCTATGCCTTTCTGCGAAACACCGTAACCTTCATTGTAACGGTCTGGAATGTAGAATTCTAAATTTTGGTAAACATGATTTTTTAGAAAACCGTAAAACGTAGCTACGGAAGTTGTCCCGTCCACGTCATAATCGCCATAAACCAGAATTTTTTCATTTTGTGCAATGGCTTTCTCCAATCTTTCGACAGCCTTTTGCATATCTTTCATCAAAAAAGGGTCGTGGAGTTGGGATAAATCAGGTCTAAAAAAGGTCTTAGCTTCGTCGAAATTAGCGATATTTCTTTGGGCTAAAAGCGTAGCAATTTCAGTCGAAACATTCAGTTTTTCGACCAATAAATCAATCTGTTCTTGGGGGGGAGTGGGTATATAAATCCAACGTTTTTCTGTCATAGAACAAAGTTAAAACCTTGATGCGAAGGATTGGTATTTTTATTGGGAAAAAGAGGAGTTAGTGTATCAAAATGTAGAGGTATTTAGCCAATAGCTTTGCTTCTATTCACTCAATAATCGTGCTTCAATAATTTTCTTAGAAGATTTCAAGATTTTGAAAATATCAAATAAATCCTCTTTCACGGTGCTGTCCAAAGATTTACTGATAGCGTATTCATCATTCTTTAAGATCATAAAATACCACTCTTTACCCCAGACCACTATGCCATACATCGTTTCTTCGGGTTGTTTGTTTATGAATCGGGCAGCAACCATTTCTGCTAATAACTGACCATCTGGGTCTGAGGAAGATTGTTTTGTTCTTTTGTATTCATGAAAAAACAGATAAGGTGTTTGAGGTTTATAGAGTCCCTTTGCTACAAACCAATCTATTTTTCCAGTAAGAATAAGATTACCAAAATTCGCTTCTATTTTCTCATCGGCAAATGCACTATAATTTTTACCGTCAAACTCCGCAAGATTTAAAATCGTAGAGATAAAACTCAATTTTAAGGTTTCTTCGTTCCAATCATTGATTCTGAGGCTGGCTTTTTTACGAGCGATTTCTAACATTTTTTCTTCAAAATCATTGACTGTCTCAGCATTTTTCGAGTTTATCCAATCCGAAAGAACAAGCAAATCTTCAACTCTGGAGATACCAAAAGCAGTTTCGACAAAAGTTTTATCACACCGCTCAAAATTATATTTAGGAATATTTGATGATACAGTTGCCATATTAAAATTTTCAGTAAAAATTATTTTTATGATGGATTTTAAAGTGAGAAATTTATGTATTTTATTGGATGTCGAAACCCTACTTCCCTTTCATCAGAGCTTTTCTTTGTTCTTTTTTTACCTCCTTAGCATTGGGTACAGAAGGAGTTTCTTTGGGTTGAGATTCTTCTTTTTTGAGCCGCTTGTTTTTGGTATATTGAAAATAAAACAAACACAAAACGGCAAACATTAACCAAGGATAATGATAAAAAATCCCTTGCCAATAATTGAAACCTGCGGGTGTACCTGCTCGTAAATCCATGACCCAAATAATAAAAAAACCAAGCGAGCCAAAGAGTAATAATATTTCTGTACGAGTTAAATTTTTCATAAAATAAATTTTTAGACCTAAATCTGTAATTTTGCTAACTGCTAACTGCTAACTGCTAACTGCTAACTGCTAACTGCTAACTGCTAACTGCTAACTTCTACGCTAACCCCTTGTCTCTCATTAACTTAAACTCACGATAACGCCTAAAAATTGCCATCGTGAAGCCAATAATCAATACCAAAGTCCCGAGCCAAAGTACATTAATCAAAGGTTTTTCGAGTGCCTTTAGTACAATCATATCGGGCTGAGAAGTATTCACTGCAAAAGTAAACTTACCCGTTTTGGGGTCAATATTAGTAAAGCGAATTCTGATACCTGTCTCATCATTTTCTATTACAGGCGTAGCGATTTCCGCTCCCTTGATGGCAAAAATTGGATTCAATTCATAAGTTTTAAAATCCTTCCCAATCACCTTGATTTGTGCCTGAACTGCTGCATCTGCCTCTGTCAATTTTGTGTCTTTCAGGTCGGTAATTCTTGCTACATTTTCTAAAATTGCCACAAAGTCATTCAAGAAAATTGTATCACCAACTGCCATTGTTTCCATTTGTGTTTTTCCCCATTCTTTCTCGCCACCTGCTGCTGTAATTGGGTCATAGGAAACGTAGGTATAAATGTCACTTCGCATAGCACGAACCAAATCTGGAGAAACAGCAGTACCCATTTTTGCATTGTTTTGCCAACGTGGATATAGACTAAAAACCTTTCCTGCGGGGTCACGGAATTCGATTTCGTAATAGGTATTTTCGCTTTGTGTGATAACGGTATCACCAACTGATGCTATTTTTTTGCCTTCGTTTTCAATATCTTTCAGTGCAACAGCGTGGAAATCATTTTCAATAATATCAAAATCCTTTCTATTGAAATAACCCTTTACCCCTCTGATTTCCAGACGTTTACCTTTGTAAGTAAGCATATAGTCTTTCATCTGTTGCGACTGCCCCAACAAAAGCATTAGATTTTCTTTATTTTCTTTATTGCCATTTTTGGTAAAATCCTCGCCTCTCATGCCAAAACCTGTCATATTCATAGAAACTACTTTGGTATAGCCAGACGAGTACAAAATTCCTATCAACATCATGGCGATGCCTATGTGTGTAACCGCCCCGCCCGAAAGTTTATAATTTCCACGAATAATATTACCTAAAATTGACCCGTTCGTGACCACTGAAAAGACGCAAGCGAATAGCAGAAGAATATAAAAAAAGTTATTATAAATCTCTGCTATATTGGTTTTTACAGAAAGTAAAACTATCAAAGCCGTAGCAACCAAGGCAATTAAAGCGGGTGTAAGAAGGTACTTAGAAAGTGTTTCCTGCTTGACTTTTTTCCACCAAAATGTTTGCCCAACGCCCGAAAAAATAGCGATTCCGACCCCAAACCATAATTGAAACTTGGAGTAATAGGTAGCGGCATCTGCTGGAGGAGCTAATTTTGAGACAAATCCTAAATTCTGAACAATGGTGTTATAAACAGGAAGTGAAGTAACTGCAATGATTTGGAAAGCCGACAAACACAGGGTTGTTGCCCCCATAAAAACCCAAAATTCTCGACTATAAGTTGATACCTCTTTGTCGTCGGTCGGGATATTTTTCCAACGATAGATGAGTAGTGCAACTGCCGCAATCAAGAAGAAAAACAAGTACAATAACAACTGCCCCGAAAGCCCCAAATCTGTAAAAGAGTGTACCGAAGCATCGCCCAAGATTCCACTTCTGTTCAAAAAAGTAGAATATAAAACCAGCACAAAAGTTACTATTACTAAAATGTAAGAAGTACGGAGTGCGGTTTCATTGTTTTTGTAAATAATCATGCAGTGAATTGCTGCAACCAATGTTAACCATGGTACAAAAGAGGCGTTTTCTACGGGATCCCAATTCCAATAACCGCCAAAATTCAAGGTTTCGTACGCCCAATAACCACCCATAATGATGCCCACGCCCAGAATTAATGCCGACACCAAAGCCCAAGGCAAAGCAGGGCGAATCCACTCTTTATATTGTTTTGTCCAAAGCCCAGCCAAAGCGTAGGCAAAAGGAATTAGTGTTGTTGCAAAACCCAAAAACAAGGTTGGCGGGTGAATCACCATCCAATAATTTTGAAGTAGAGGATTCAATCCACGACCATCTTCTGCTACAAAATCTGGATTTGATGCAAAAATCGGAATATCAGGCATTACCTCTCGCATCAATAAAAACGGCGAAGAGCCAATTTTGATATTTACCCAAGGAATTACTACTCCAATAATCATTGAACAAAGGAATGCTTGCACAGAGGCAAAAACAACCATCAATGGAGCTTCCCAAGTTTTATTGGTCTTGATAAGGATAACTCCGAGTATTACATTCCAGAAAATCCAGAGCAAAAAACTACCTTCTTGACCTTCCCAAAAACACGAAATGATATAGTAAACTGGTAATTGTTTGGATGAATGCGTCCAAGCATAATGGTACTCGAAATATTGATTGTAAATAATCGTGAAAAGGCAAGCAATTACACCCACAATTACAAGTCCATGTGTATAAAAGGCATAACGGGCGAACTTTTTCCAAGACTCAACTTCCTGTAAATCAGTGATTTTGATAGATTTATAATAGCCATAAGTTGCCAAGAGTGAAGTCACGAAGGACACAATCAAACTCAGATGACCAATATTACCAATGGTTGTATGAAGCATAATTTTTGTTAAGAACATGGTCTTGTAATAAGTATTATGTCCTAAAGTCCTAAGTATTTAACTCAAAATAAATGCAAACAATAAAGCACCATTCTAATAATACTTAATACCTAATACTTGGGACTTATTACAAAGCTATTTTTAATTTTACATTTTTAATTTTCAACTCTACCCTATATCGTTTTTGGAGCCTTATCTGCTCCTTGTAAATCTACTTTTCCATCTTGATACTTCGACGGGCATTTTGTGATAACCTGTTGACACTTAAATACTTGACCCTCCATTTTGCCAATAATTACCAATTGCTCAGCGTGTTCCATGTCTTGGGGTTTCGGTTGATTATAAACCACCTTTTGCTCACGACCTTTTTCATCAATCAGCAAAAACTCCAAGTGATTGGCATCAATTACAGGGTCATATTGCATCCCCAGAATTTGTCCAGAAGCATCTTTTTTCAATTTCCCAATCACATGGATTGCATCAGCATCACCATCCTTTTCCATTTTTTCCGCAACCGAAAAATCAGAATATGTTCCAGCCTCAGTTCCTGTGGATACCAAAATCGCAACCATGATTGCAATGATAATTAGTCCAAAAATATGTGTCTTTTTCATGTGTTGTTGAAGTTTACTTACTGTATGATTTTAAATCATGCTGTAACTTATTTCTTAATTTGTTTTTCTAATTTTGAAATTTTGCTGTCCATATTGATTAAATAAACAATAATGACTGCGAAAATCGTAGCAACAACTGCTACAACGACATAAATACGACCATCTTCGTACATTTTGTCTGCCATTGTTGGTTCTTGATTTACCGTTTGTTGAGCAAAAATGTTTGTCGCTGTAAGTACTAAAATGGTAATAAATGATAATAAATGCTTCATGGTTATGTAATTAAAAAATCTTCAAAATTATTCTGATAAATACTAAAGTCTGTTTGTTTATTGAAGACCTTATTTTTTCTAAAAGTTAGCCGTAATGTAAGATTATCTTTGTGGACAGAGCCGATTTGATGATTGTTGTATAAATCAAAGAGCGTTTCTTGTGTAATAATCAAAATATCTGACCATTGGTCTAAATATCTAACTAAAAGTACGTAATGAACTCCTTTCTTAATATCTGCTAATTGTTTTAATGATAAATTAAACTGGGCAGCATAACTTTCCTTTTGACTTTTCGCTTTTGCTGTTTTAACCTGAACTCTTTTCAGCTCTCCAGTTTCGTGTTGTACTACAAAAATATCATCGCCTTCATCTACTTCGGGTACAGCTACATTCCAACCTCTCAATAAAAACTCTGACATTGCTTTCAGATGCCCTGCACGTCCAAAGTATAAATGATAATTAGGTTTATTCATTAGTGATTAAAGTATCAATGATGTTATTGGTAAAAGGATCAATAAAAGATATTTTCTGAATTCGTTTTAAATCTTTTTCGTCATCAATTCCTAAAAGAGCGGGCAATATATATTTCTCTAATTTTGAGTAATACTTTTCAAAACCACTTTTCAAGTCATAGTTTACCATAACTTGACTTGCAGGATTTGCTATTTCACCAAAAAAACTTTTTACGATTGCTCTTTGAGACGGTAACAATGAAAACGCATAGCCTTCCCGACTTTGGTTAACATAAATTTTTAAATTTTCCATATCTTCAAAATTATAAATTTTCTTCCTGAATTCTCTCTAATGCCTTGATTCTCAGACGTAAATTCGTAATCCATGTTGCTAATAAAATCCAACCTAACCCTGCTGGATAAAATACTTTACGCATTGTTCCTGCGGTGTCCATGGGCTTAAATCCTGGATTTCCGCCTGCACCTGGATGCAACGAATCGGATAATCTTGGTAGAATAATCAATAAAGGAATCAATAATGCTATGGCGAAAATATTGTAAATCGCTGAGATTTTTGCCCTTTGTTGCTCATCTTTAAACGAACCTCTTAGTACGATATATGCAAAATAAATCAACAGACCAATTGCTGCCCCATTTAGTTTTACATCGTTTGTCCACCAAACACCCCAAGTAAATCTTGCCCAAATACTACCTGTAATCAGACCTGCACAAGCGAAAATAATACCTGTATTGGCATATTCAGAGGCTTTGTCGTCAAACTCAATCAAGGGATTTTGTAAGTATTTGACTGAATACCAAGTAGATACGCCAAACATTGAAAACATGGCAAACCACATAGGTACATGAAAATACAAATTGCGTGCTGTTTCATGAAGAACAGGCTGGCGAGGAATTACACCAATAAATCCCCAAATCATCACGTACATCAGTAATAAAACTGACAAAGCTTTCCACCAATTTTTTTTGATATTCATTTGAAATAAATTTTTTACAAAATTACTAAGGAATGGGTAAACAACAACTTATAACAGTTTATATGATTCTTTTGGCGATATTTAAGTTATATTTTTCGTTAAATAGCTGTGCTATTCGCCTCAAAATATACCATAACTATCCCTAAAATAATTCATCTAAAATATTACAAGTTGTCATTTACCCATTCCTAAAAACGCCCTCGAAATTTGAGAAACCTCACCTATTTCATAGTTGTATTATTATCATCATCTTTCTTACAGGAAAAAGACAAAATATTCCTAAAAAATGCGGAAATTTGGTCTTTATATCATTCATACCATAGGAATTCATGTAGCACGGGATTGCTTTCTGTGAATCACCGTCCAAAATAGCTGGCTCAAAATTCACAATTATTATTCCTGTGCCACGAGTGACAATCGGGCTGTTAATTTTCAAATTAACACATTTTCAAATTTTCAAATTATCAAGCATGAACAGAATCGTAAAGACTTTCCAAGAAAAGAAAGAAAATATTTTAAACGTATATTTTACCGCAGGTTACCCAAACCTAAATGATACCAGTATAGTACTCGATTCATTACAAAAAAGTGGCGTTGACATGATTGAAATCGGGATGCCATATTCTGACCCTGTTGCAGATGGCGAGACGATTCAGCAAGCTAACCAAATTGCCTTGGACAATGGAATGACTGTAAAGTTGTTGTTTGAACAAATAGAGAACGTTCGTCAGACGGTCAGCGTTCCAATTTTGTTGATGGGTTATGTAAACCCTGTTTTACAGTTTGGAGTGGAAGAATTTTGCAAAAAATGCCAAGAAGTGGGCGTGGACGGACTGATTTTGCCCGATATGCCTGTAAATGTTTATGAAGAAGAATACAAAGCGATTTTTGATAAATACGGAATTTTGAATATTTTCTTGATTACCCCACAGACTGCGGATGTCAGAATCCGACAAATTGATGAAATTTCAGAAGGCTTTATTTATATGGTTTCATCGGCAAGTACAACTGGGGCAAAATCAGGAATTAGTGATGTCCAAGAAAGCTATTTTGAACGAATCAGTGCTATGAATCTCCGTAATCCAAGATTGATTGGTTTTGGGATTTCTGATAATCAAACTTTTCAAAAAGCAGCCAAAAATTCAGCAGGAGCAATCATCGGAAGTGCCTTCGTGAAAGTAATCGGTTCAGCAAAAGATTTAGAAAAAGAAACCATAGACTTTGTAGAAATGGTGCGAGGGAATAATTGAATTGGTAAAGTTTGAATTGTTGAGTTGTTGTTGTTTCAACTAAACAAAAATAGCGTTTCAAAAAGCCTAAATCTCTTTTGAAACGCTATTTTTATTTTATAAATATCTGAAAAATCAGAAGTTTGTATTTTTAATTCATCATTTTTAATTCTACAAAGAAGTTCCGTCCTTCAATTTCTCAGCGTTTTCGGCGATGCGAAGATTCTCAATAAAATCACCAATTTCTCCGTCCATTACCACGTTCAGATTATAAACTGTATAACCAATTCTATGGTCAGTTACTCGTCCTTGTGGGTAATTATAAGTACGAATTTTATCCGAACGGTCACCAGAACCCACCATTGATTTACGGTCGCCCGCAATGGCAGCGTGTTGTTTTGCCAACTCAATTTCATAGATTCTCGAACGCAAAACAGTCATTGCTTTCTCGAAATTTTTGATTTGTGAACGCTCATCTTGGCACTGTACCACCAAACCCGTAGGTATGTGCGTAACCCGAACCGCCGAATAAGTTGTATTTACTGACTGTCCACCCGCACCAGAAGAACAAAAAGTATCTTTACGAATATCATTCATATTGATTTGGACATCTACTTCATCGGCTTCTGGAAGTACCGCCACAGATGCCGCCGATGTATGGATTCTTCCCTGAGATTCAGTCGCAGGGACACGTTGAACACGATGCACACCTGACTCAAATTTCATTTTTCCGTAAACATCTTCGCCCTGAATATTGGCAATAATTTCTTTGTAACCACCCGAAGAACCAGCCGTAAAATCCACAATCTGGAACTGCCAACCTTGCAAAGCAGCAAAACGTTGGTACATCCTGAAAATATCCCCTGCAAAGATTGAAGCCTCATCGCCACCTGTTCCACCACGGACTTCAAGGATGATATTTTTAGAATCGTTCGGGTCTTTCGGAATCAACATTTCTTTCAAAAGTTGCTCCATTTCTTCTTTTTTAGGCAAAAGTTCGTCCATTTCTGCCTTTGCCATATCCCTGAAATCCTCATCTTTTTCAGTGGCAATTACTTCTTTGGCAGAATCAATGTTTGCTAAAATATTCTCATAATTTCTATATTCAATCACCAATTTTTCAAGGTCTTTATATTCCTTGCTAATGGTTTTATATTTTTTGATGTCAGAAACAACTTCGGGTTGCGTCATCAACTGAGCAACTTCATTGAATCTCTCTCGGATAGCCTCTAATTGTTCAATCATATTTTTGTAATTTTCTAAGTTT
>JAAFJL010000173.1 GCA_013298865.1 Cytophagales bacterium
AGACTTTTACGTCTTTCAAAAAATCCCATTTTTCGTGTGCTGATTCCTTTTCTTTTTGGGCTTCTTCTGCCTCACGTTTTGCCTTGTTTTTCTCCCACTCAGGGTCGAAAATCATACCTGTACATAGGCAATGCTTACGGTCGGTGCGTGTCAATACGTCATAATTTACGCATGATTTACAACCATTCCAGAAGGCATCATTTACAGGTAATTCCGAAAAAGTGGTTGGTTCGTATCCCAGTTCAGAATTGATTTTCATAACCGCCAAAGATGTCGTGATTCCGATGATTTTGGCATCGGGATAATTCGTCCTGGACAGTTCAAATGCCCTCATTTTCACGGCTTTGGCAACGCCATATTTCCGCCATTCGGGTTTTACGATGAGTCCAGAATTTGCTACAAATTTGCCGTGTTCCCAGGTTTCTACATAGCAAAAACCAATGAACTGCCCTGCATCATCAAGTGCGATGATGGCTTTGCCTTCTTGCATTTTATCACGCAAATATTCGGGCGAACGCTTGGCGATACCTGTACCACGGGCTTTGGCGGATTCCTCCATTTCAAAGCAAATTGCTTCGGCAAGCGGTAGATGTTCTGTCGTGGCGACTAAAACTGTATAGTTGTTGGTTAAAACTTCGGAAGCTAATACTTTTTCCACTTTAATTGAGATGTTGCTAAAATTGTTTTTGTTGATAAAACAAGATGATAAAATACTATGGCTCAGAGAGTTAAGCCTTAGTTTGTTATTAAAAACACGAAAACGATTTCGAGAAATATCTGTCACATAGACAGACGGGATAGTATTAGGGTATCAGACCCTACGGAAGAATGTACGCCTAAATGTAGGCGTTGGGAGGTATGAATATGATATGAATTTTACTTCGTACTTCATTTTTAAATGCTTGATTTGTAATAATCATGCAAAGTTTAATAAAACAAAATGGAAGATGCAATATTTATTTTGAGTTTTTTGGAATGAAGCAATGAGCCTTGAGCAATGAGCCTTGAGTTTTGAGTGATGAATGAATAGTTTTCTATCTTTTACTACTACTCAAAGCTTAAAACTCATTGCTCAAGGCTCATCGCTCATTGCTCAAAAAATATTTTTTCAATCCCATGCAACATCTTTACACAAAACGGCATCTTATCTACAAAGAGATTTACAACCATTTATCAGAATCTATTACCACTCATCAGATTTTTATAGAAAAACAGGTACTATGTATTGCAAAGTACAAGGCTAAATACATAACTTTGTTTCAAGAATTAGGAATCTCAATTATAACACAGAAAAATCAATGAAAACTTTTATCTCAGTCTTTATTTTATTTTGCTCAGTGATTTGTACAAACGATTGTTCAGCGATTGGCTTTCCGCACAATTTATTGGCAGGACGTAAAGCAAAGAAAGAACCTGTAAAACCGAAAGTTGAGCAAAAACAAAATACCTTACAAAAAGCGGTAGTAGGAGCGATAGGAAAAGAAATTTTCAATCACTCTGAAAATATTTTTACTTGGGTGCTGAGAAGGAGGAGAGGGTAGAGAAATAATGAGTGATTGAGTGAATTGAAATAATAAGTGATTGACAGAATGAGTGATTGAGTGAGTGTCGAATATCATCCTAATAATTTACATCTAATGAAAAGAATGATCACAGCTATTATCATTTTAGTGTTTGTTCAGAATGTTAGCGGGCAATATCAGTATGGAGATAAGACATTAGCCCCTTACATTGGATTAATTGTGAATAATGAAAGAACAATTGGAAATGATATTAGATATTTTCTGAAGGGTGAAGTTGGAATGTTATATGGCAAACCTGACAAATCTATTAGTAGTTGTTTTTCAGGAGAATTAGGTAGCTATTTCAAGTTAGGAACAGAATTTAATACTGGTCCTGATAGCTTTATTGTAGGACCTAAAATAGGATATGAATTTAGTCTCCTAATACTTGGTGGAGGGATTAGTATGGTTGACTACACAGATTTTAAAACCCAAGATATTAGACTTGTACCCGAAGTAGGCATTAGTCTCTTAGGAAGAGCTAATCTTTTTTACGGATTTAATATTCATCTTAATGAGAATCGATTTCAAGAAATAAGTAGAAATAGAGTGACTCTTTCAGTCAATTTTGTAGGCTGGTGATAAAAAATATTAATTTAGTTTTGGTTTAAGAATGGATTTGTAGCAATGCTGTTTCGGCGTTGCTACAATTGTTTTAGGGGTAAGGTTTTTTCTCTGCCCCGCTACAAAAAAGACTGACCAATTGAAAACTTGCGTGCTTCACGCCTTCATATCCGTATTTCAGGGCTTCGTTCAGATTCATGGGTTTATTGATGATTGATGTAGCGAAACTGATGCCTAAGTCTCTGATTTGTAATGGACTAACAGCTAATGCTCCACAAATTACGGCTACTGGAATTTGCCTTTCTTGGGCTTCTTGTGTGATTCCTTTAATCAATTTTCCAGCTAAAGTCTGGATGTCGAATTTGCCTTCGCCCGTGATAATCAGGTCAATTCCTTCGAGGTGGCTATCAAAATTGGTTTGTTCCATCACTAATTTTACGCCTTCTTTTAAAACTCCATTCAAGAAAACCATTGTGCCAAAACCCAATCCGCCAGCCGCTCCAGCCCCAGAAATCAGTGCATAATCTTTCTTGAATTGCCGTTTAATTACCTCTGCAAAATGTTTTAAACCATTGTCCAAAATAACGACTTCATCAGGATTTGCCCCTTTTTGCGGAGCGTAAACATGAGCTGCCCCATTTTTGCCAAAAAGTGGATTCTGAACATCACAAGCAATCTCAAAACTTACTTTTTTTATTCTTGGATGAATATTGGAGTCATCTATAAAAGCAATTGCAGAAAGGTTTTCGCCAGAAGGCTCTAAAATATTGCCCATTTCGTCCATAAAAACATAGCCTAATGCGGCTGCCATACCCGTACCAGCATCATTGGTGGCACTACCGCCAAGTCCGAGAATAATTTTTTCTACTCCTGCATCTAAAGCTGCTTTGATTAATTCTCCAGTTCCGAATGTGCTGGTTATCAGAGGATTACGGTCTGATTTTTTTAATAAAAATAAACCTGAAGCTGTGGCAGTTTCAATAAAAGCGGTTTTTCCATCAATAGAAATTCCGAAGTGAGCATCCATCAATTCTCCGAGTGGATTTTTAACAGAAAGGTACTTTAAACTGCCCTTCGCATAATCCAATAAAATGGGCAAAGTTCCTTCGCCACCGTCTGCCATGGGCAAAGCGATGACCTCTATGTTTTCATCAAACATTTTTATGCCAGCCGTCATGGCTTCACAAACTTGCTTTGCCGTGAGCGAACCTCTGAATTTATCTGGGGCTAATAATATTTTTTTCATCGGAGAATAAATCGGAAAATAAACAAAAAAAGGGACGTTGGAAAAATCTCCACCGCCCCTTTTTAGAATCTAATTTTAAGCCAATAGCTTATTGCCAATTGCCTAAAGCCATTTACACACTCATTATATCTTTTTCTTTATCAGCGAAAGTAGCATCAACTTTTGCGATATAATTATCAGTCAATTTTTGGATACGCTCCTCACCAGATTTGATAGCATCTTCTGATACTCCATCAGCTTTTAGTTTTTTGATAGAACTATTAGCATCCTGACGAACATTCCTGATATTAATCTTTGCTGTTTCAATTTCACCTTTCACTTTTTTAACTAAATCTCTACGTCGTTCTTCTGTGGGAGGTGGGATATTCAAGCGAATATTTTCTCCGTCATTCATTGGATTTAGACCAATATTTGAATTACGAATGGCTTTTTCACATTCTTGAATCATTTTTTTCTCGAAAGGTTTCACCAAAATTGTACGAGCATCTGGCGTACTAATAGAAGCTGCCCCCGAAAGCGGTGTGTTCATTCCGTAATAGTCAACCATAATACCATCCAACATTTGTGGACTGGCTTTTCCAGCACGGATTTTAGAAAGTTCAATTGCCAAATGTTTCAAAGCACCGTCCATGGTTTCTTTGGCAGCATCAATAAAAAAATCTATTTCTTCCATAAAAAAGTTGAAATTTTGAAAAAGTTTGAATGACAAATATTTTCAAATTTATAAATTACCAAATTTTCAAATTAAAGTCTTAGCTAATCAACGTTCCTACGTCTTCGCCTTGTATGAGTTTTAATAAATTATCGGGTTTGTTCATGTCAAAAACAATAATCGGCAGGTTATTTTCCTGACAAAGCGTGAATGCCGTAGCATCCATGATTTTCAAACCTTTAGAAAGTGCTTCTTGAAAAGATAATTTAGAATAGCGAGTCGCTGTGGGGTCTTTTTCTGGGTCGGCAGTATAAACGCCGTCAACCCGTGTTCCTTTCAATACTACATCAGCTTCAATCTCTACTGCACGCAAAGAAGCGGCTGAATCTGTTGTAAAATAGGGATTTCCAGTGCCTGCTCCTAAAATTACGATACGCCCTTTTTCTAAGTGACGAATCGCTCTTCTGCGAATGAAAGGTTCACAGACAGCTTCAACTTTAAAAGCCGTCAGGAGGCGAGTATAAAGTCCATGCTTTTCGAGAGATGCCTGTACCGCCATACCATTAATTACGGTTGCTAACATTCCCATATAATCACCTTGGGCTCTATCAATACCAATTTTGGCGGCTGATGCCCCCCTGAAAATATTGCCTCCACCAATCACAATGGCAATTTCTACGCCCATTGCCTTGATTTTATTGATTTCTTGGGCGTATTGTTCCAAGATTGTAGAGTCAATAATTTCTCCATTTGCACTGAGGGCTTCGCCTGAGAGTTTAAGTAGAATACGTTTGTACTTTGGTTTGTCCATGATGTAAGTTTTTTGCGGTGGCAAAGATAGGGAAAAGGTATAAGATGCACAAAAGCATTATTTCGTAAAAATCAATTTTGCACAAGCAATCACTAATCCAACTGCCAAAAGATAACGCAAGACAGGTATTTTAAATTTTTCACTGCCAAAATATGAGCCTAAAATTCCGCCTAAAACCGTTGCTATAACTGCATAACCAATGTCTGATGTAAGCTGAAATGTCCCTTTTGAAATAGAACCGATTAATCCTGCAATTGAATTTACAAAAATAAATAGTGCTGAAACCGCTGCCGTTTCTTTAAGAGTTGACCACCTGAAAAGCAACATTAACGGACTCAGGATTATTCCTCCGCCGATACTCAACATTCCAGAAAGTAATCCAATTCCTGCACCAGAACTTAGCCCTGCCCAAAGCGGAATAGCTTGCGTTTTAGCTTCTGTTTTTTGGAATTGATAAAACAAACGAACCAATGAAAGTAAAATACAAACTGCTAAGATTTTTTTGTACAAACTGTCTGGTAATGAGATAGTTGCCCCGTACAAAGACATTGGTACGCTGGTAATAGCAAAGGGTAAAAATAATTTCCATCGAAAAAATCCGGCTCGATAAAAACCAATAAACGAAATCATTGATACAGCGAGATTCATTACCAAAGCGGAGGATTTCATCAAAGAAGGGGCAACCCCAAGCAATGCCATTACGGCAAGATAGCCACTTGCACCACCATGCCCAACCGAAGAGTACAAGAAAGCAACAATTGATAGTAAAAGTAAGAGTAATAATTGCGATGAGTCCACGGTGGTAATTTGAAAATTTGAAAATGAGTTAATGAAAAAGGATATAATTTGTATTTTTCAATCAAAATATTGATTCTTTCGGTATCAAATTACTAAATTCGGTTACAAAATTCACATTTATCCTTATTTTTGGGTAAAATTTATTAATCAATTCAGAAAACGCCTTATTATTACGTTTTCAAGAAAGTAAATCTAATCAAAACAATGAAGAAAGTACTCATCGCTGAAGATAGCTCAGTTATTCAGAATCTTGCAAAAAAAATCCTTGAATTCCAAAATATGCACATTCACGCTGTGAAAAATGGACAGCAAGTTTTAGATATTTTAGAGACAGAATCTTTTGATATTATCTTGCTTGACATCAATATGCCTGTCATGGACGGTATGGAATGTGCCAAGGCAATTAGAGCATCTAAGAATGAAGCAATTTCGTCTATCCCCTTGATTGCCATTACTGGAAACGCCCGTAATTATTCAATGGAAGATTTCAAAGAGGCGGGGTTTAATGATATGTTGGCTAAACCATTGAACTTTGATGCTCTTGTGGCACAAGTAAAAGTATTGACAGGAGAATAAATCAAATGAAAATCACCTTTTTAGGAACAGGTACATCTCAGGGCGTTCCTGTTATTGCTTGTGACTGTGAGGTTTGCCGTTCACTTGATTTCAGAGATAAACGCTTGCGGGTTTCTATCCACATAGAAACTGAAGGTAAAAGTTTCGTGATTGATACTGGACCAGATTTTCGTCAACAAATGTTGAGGGAACGGGTCAAAAGTTTGGATGCAGTTATTTTCACCCACGAACACAAAGACCATACTGCAGGGCTTGATGATGTACGAGCCTACAATTTCAAGCAACAAAAAGATATGCCTATTTATGCTCGAAAGCAGGTTTTAGAACAAATTCAGCAAGAATTTGCTTATGCTTTTGCTGAAACAAAATACCCAGGGATTCCTCAGATAAACCTGAACGAGATTCAAAATGAGCCTTTCGTTGTAGAAGGAGTCGAGTTTCTTCCGATTGAAGTGATGCACCACCAATTGGCAGTTTTTGGGTTTCGGATTGGGGATTTCTGTTATATCACCGACGTGAATTTTATTTCTGAATTAGAAGGAGAAAAAACAAAAGGTGCTAAAGTTATTGTGTTGGGAGCTTTGCAAAAAAGTCCACATCTTTCGCATTACACGCTCGACGAAGCGGTTGAAGTACTTAAAAAATTAGCTCCCGAACGTGCCTATCTTACGCATATAAGTCATCGAATGGGATTGCATAAAGAAATTGACGAAGAACTTCCAGATTTTATCAAACTGGCTTACGATGGTTTGGTTTTGGAAATGTAAGGGAGAGAAATAAAAAAGGGAAACGTCTAAAACGTTTCCCTTTTTTATTTCTTGATTCTCTGACAATTCTTATGAAGTGGGCAATGTAAGGACGAATAGCATTCGTCCGCAGCGTTATTTGAGGAAGGTGGACGAATGCTATTCGTCACTACCACAAAAACGGACAAACAATTACTTATACATCACTTTCTTAACAGCTTCAATTGTTCCTGCTACACTTGGTAAAATTGCTTCTAATAATGTTGGAGCGTATGGTAATGGTAAATCTTTAGAGTTTACACGAATTACTGGAGCATCCATAAAATCAAAAGCCCAACGTTGTACATTGTAGGCGATTTCAGATGAAAGTGCAGCAATTGGATTTGCTTCTTCAACAACGACACAACGATTTGTTTTCTTTACCGAATTGATAATTGTCTCATAATCAATTGGTCTGACAGTCCTTAAATCAATTACTTCTGCATTGATTCCCATTTTAGCTAATTCCTCAACGGCTGGCATTACTACCCTTGAAAGCATTTTTCCGAATGTCACAATCGTTACATCTGTACCTTGCTTTACTATGTTTGCCTTGCCGATTGGGGTTAAATATTCTCCGTCTGGAACAAGCCCTTTATCGCCGTACATCAACTCAGATTCCATGAAAATCACAGGGTCATTGTCACGAATCGAGGCTTTCAATAGACCTTTTGCATCCGCTGGATTTGACGGTACAACAACCTTCAATCCTGGGGTATTAGCAAACCAGTTTTCAAAATTTGATGAGTGCTGAGACGACAATTGTCCTGCGTTTCCAGTTGGTCCACGGAAAACAATTGGACAAGAATACTGTCCACCAGACATAGACATCATTTTTGCTGCCGAGTTAATTACTTGGTCAATCGCTACCAAAGAGAAGTTGAAAGTCATGAATTCAACTACGGGACGCAAACCATTTGCGGCAGCACCAACGGCAATTCCTGCAAAACCTAATTCTGCGATAGGCGTATCAATCACACGGTCTGGACCAAATTCGTCCAACATACCTTGTGAAACCTTGTAAGCACCATTATATTCGGCAACTTCTTCACCCATTAAAAAAACCGATGCGTCTCTACGCATTTCTTCGTTCAATGCCTCACGAAGTGCCTCTCTGAATTGTATTTCTCTCATTTTTAATTAATCAGTTTGTGGGCTATGAGTATAATCGTTTCATAGTGTTACAAAATTAGGCAAGAAAGTTTATTCTGCCAATTAATTGTCATAGAGTATAATATTGCAAAGGGATTAATGAAGTTGGTATGAGATTTTAGATCTCATTTTTGGAGAATTATTCAATTTAAACAGCTTCAAAACAAAAAAGCAGGCAGAACCAAAATTCTACCTGCTTTTTGTTTTATGAACAACGAATATCAAAAATCAAATACACTGATTTTAAAAATTCGCAGAAAGATTCAAGAAATAGTATCCTCCGTTAAATCCAAATTGTGTTGCGTTACGGCTGTAAACAAAACGACCAAATGAAGTATTGTCAAAAGCAGTAGTCAATGTTGGAGTTGGTGCTGTTGTTTGTTTTAATTTGTCTGGATAAACATCGAAGATATTATTGGCTCCTAATGTCACCATAAAATTTGAAGTAACCTTATAATTCATGCTAAAATCTGTGAGGGCTTTTGGCGTAAATGCTTCATCAAGATTCGGGTTCGCAGGGTCAAGGGTTGATACTTCACCGAAACGTGTAACTCTCAAAACTGCACCAAATTTACCCAATTTGTAGTTTGCTCCGAAAGTGATTTTATTTCTTGGTTGTGCCAATTCTAATCTTGATCTCTCCTGACGATTGAACAAAGTATTACCAAATTTATCAGCAGGAATTTTTTCAGTACCTTTTACATCACCAACAACTTCAGTTTTGTTGAAGTTGGCTGCTAAAGTCAAATCCAATGAACCCTTGTCTAATCTTGGGCTACCTGCCAAAACCAAATCAATACCCGTTGTTTTTGTGTTTACAGCATTGGCAAAAAACGCTGCTGCATTTACATCTTTCTTACCAGCATCATCCAAAATTTTAGCAACGGTGGCATTACTTCTCTGGAATGTACCTGTATAAATGATTCTGTCTTTGATGTCAATCTGATAAGCATCAATTGTTAAACTGATGTTATCATCTGGTTTTACTGTTAAACCAATACTGTAATTGTCTGATTTTTCGGGCGTTAACTTCGGAATACCAAAAGCATTAGCAATATCACTACCATTACGGAATGTTCCAACTTGGCGTGGCACTAAACCTTCACCAGCCACAGAAACAAACTGTGTAGCAATGGCACTGAAATTTCCTTGGTGAATTGACGGTGCCCTGAATCCATTACTGATTGCTCCACGAATGGCAAAAACATCATCTAATTTTAGTCTCAAACCTAATTTTCCAGCTACGTTACTACCGAAATCGCTATAATTTTCATAACGAACGGCAGTGGTAACCAATAACGTTTTTGTAATATCAGTTTCAACATCGAAATAAGCTCCGAATACATTTCTTGAAACATCTACTGCATTTGAAGGCTCAAAACCTGGGAATACCTGAGCTCCTGGGGCATTGCCACCTGGGCTATAGTTTTTGTAAGATGCTTCTTCGCCAGCTTCGATTTTGTACATATCAGTACGGTATTCAAGACCAGTTGCTAAGTTGAAAGACTCTAAACCAATTTCTTTTCCAAAATCTTTTGCAACGCCTGCATTTATTGTATTTTGTCCGAAATTCAATGTTCCTGCATAAAACTCAGTTTGTTTTTCTACCTGCGTTGCATTGTTTGAATTCTTGACTTCAAAGCGGAAAGAGTTGCTACCATAAGTATTGCTAATATCCCAACGCCAGCCGTTGCTATCTCCTTGAATCCCAATCATTCCAGACAAATCCTTGATTCTTGTATGAATTTCTGGTAGGAAACCATTTGGATAGATATCTTTCTTTACTTGCGTAGTTTGGAATGGATAACGGTAAAAACCAGCTGCTTTTCCATGGCGAGAATTGAAACTCAAATTTCCATAAGCCTCGATTCCTTTTGAAACTGGAATTCCAAAATTTACTGTTCCTCCAATGTTATCTACTTGTGAGTTACCAACGTTCATATTATTGGCTAAACTAAATTTATTCTGAGCTATCAAGGCTTGGTCTTGTTGGAATTTCGCTGGACGGTCTGCTACTGCACCCGTATTCCAGTTTACATACACAGGACCAGAATAATCTCCAGCACGGTTTGTTGCACCACGGCGACGAACATCCAAAGACACATTTACATAACCTTCTTTGAAAATTTTCCAACCACGATTGATTCCTATTTGTGCCACACCACCATCGCCTGCATATTGCTGACCGAACTGAGAAGTAACATTTAATTTATCAACATTCTTCTTCAAGACAATATTGATAACACCTGCAATCGCATCAGAACCGTACTGAGACGCAGCACCGTCACGTAGCACCTCAATTCTTTCAATTGAAGAAGCAGGAATTGAGTTTAAATCTGTACCCACAGAACCACGACCAACAGTACCGTTGATATTGATGAGAGCAGTATTATGACGACGTTTTCCATTTACCAAAACCAATACTTGATCTGGACCTAAACCACGCAAAGTAGCAGGGTCGATGTGGTCTGTACCATCAGCAACTGTTTGGCGAGATGAGTTGAAAGAGGGAGCTACAAAATTAATCATTTGTGAAGGCTCAATCTGACCTGTTGCTTGTAAATCTTTAGCTGTGATTACGTCAATCGGAGCAGGGGTATCTGTATTACTGCGAATGGTTGTCGAACGAGAACCAATTACGACAACCTCACCCAAAGAAGATGAACTTTCTTTTAGTTCAATATCTTGCGAAGTAAATTCATTCCCTTTCACAGTTACGCTGATGTTGCCAGTCTCGTAACCCACAGATGAAATTTTGATTTTGTAAGTTCCTGCACCAACACGAAGCGTATAGCCACCGTTTGCATCACTTGCTGCTCCTGACGAGCGACCTTCAATCACGACTGATGCTCCTGGAATCCCTTGTCCAGTTGCTGCGTCTTTGACAATACCTTTGACCCCTTGGGCAAAAGAAACGATAGAAGTTATCAGAAAAAATGTGACTGATAACCAGAGTTTTGAGTAATTTTTTTGCATGGTTTTTGTTTAATTGATGGAAAAAATATTTTAGTGGAATAATACGATAAATATACAACAATTTCTTCTGACAAATGTTAGAGAAAAAACAAAACCCTCTCGAAAATCAAGAGGGTTGTTAATAATCAATAATGTTTCTAAAAGTAAGGTTTTAAAAGACAGTGGTTGATTTAGTT
>JAAFJL010000174.1 GCA_013298865.1 Cytophagales bacterium
TTTACTGTGCCGAGAAAATATCTTTCATCGCATCTTCATATAAAAAACATCTTTCGTTCAAAGCATTTAGGGCTTCGTTTTTGTATTTTCCGTGAATTAATAAGGAAATATTATGCTCTGATGCTCCGTAACAAATCATTCTGATTGGGATATTTTTCATCGCTTCCAATACTTTTATGGCAATGCCTTCTTTGTCTGCCGAGAAATTCCCTACGATACAAACAATGGTTTGGTCTTTGTCAACTTCCTCTAAATCAGCAAATTGGCGTAATTCTGCCATGATTGCATCTATGTTTTCGTCATTGTCGATGGTTACAGAAACGGAAACTTCCGAAGTCGTAATCATATCGACGGGCGTTTTATATTTCTCGAAAACCTCAAAAACTTTACGCAAAAAACCGTAGGCATTCAACATACGGGTCGAGTGTATGTAAATTGCCGTCAAGTTATCTTTGGCAGCAATTGCCTTGATTTCACGGTCGGTGATGGTTTTTGTTGAAATCAACGTGCCATAAGCCGATGGTTCCATGGTGTTTTTCAAACGCACGGGAACTCCCTTCATTTTGGCAGGTGTGATGGTACTTGGATGCAAAATTTTTGCTCCAAAATATGCCAATTCAGCCGCTTCTTCAAAAGATAATTCCTTGATTGGGAACGTCTTTTTTACAATTCTTGGGTCGTTATTGTGCATTCCGTCAATGTCTGTCCAGATTTGCACTTCTTCCGCTACAATTGCTCCACCGATTAAAGAGGCAGTATAATCTGAACCACCACGTTTGAGATTATCAACTTCGCCACGAGGATTTCTACAAATAAAACCTTGCGTAATAAATATCTGACGGTCAGATAATTGCGAAAGAATTGCTCCTAATTTTTCTTCTGTAAATTTCAAAACTGGCTCATTGTCAGCATCTATCAACATGAAATCTAAGGCTGGTAAAAGAGCTGATTTCACACCTTCTTCTTGCAAATATGCCTCAAACATTTGGGTTGAAAGTAACTCACCTTCTGCCACAATTTCTTTTTCTTGTTTCAGTGAAAAAGGTTTGATATTAACTAAGGAACGAATAAACGAAAACTCATTGTCAATAATGGTTTTTCCTTTGGCGTAACCCTCTGGCGTGGCGTATAATTCCTTGATAAAACTCTCATAATGAGCGTATAAATCATTGATTTTTTGGGTAGCCTCAGCATCATTATTTGCCTTCAAGGACTCAGCGATAGACAAAAGTCCATTAGTCGTACCCGAAAGAGCCGATAAAACTACGATTTTACGATTACCATCTTCGGTAATCAGATTTTTAATAGAGTGCATCCTTTCGGGCTTCCCGACGGACGTTCCTCCAAATTTCCAAACTTGCATATTTTTTAATAATTGATAACTAAATAATTATGTAGTGTTTAAAAGAAAGAAACCAAAATGGACTCTATAATTCCCTAAAATCCCAACATTTTTACTGCCGTTATTGCTGCTTCATCGCCTTTGTTACCGTGGATTCCTCCTGCACGATCAAGTGCTTGTTGTTCGGTATTGGGTGTTAATACACCAAAGATAACGGGTTTGTCGTATTTCAAACTTACGGTAGTCAGTCCTTGTGCTACGGCATGATTGATGTAATCGTTGTGCTTTGTCTCACCTTGAATCACACATCCAATACAGATAACTGCATCAATATCAGTACGTTGTGCCATTTTCTGAGCCGCAAAAGTTAATTCATAACTCCCAGGAACATTTACCCGAACGATATTTTCTTCTTCAACTTTATATTGTAAAAGTGTTTTCACTGCTCCTTTGGCAAGTGCCTCTGTAATTTCTTCATTCCATTCTGCCACGATAATGGCAAAACGTCTGTGACTAACATCTGGTACATTTTCCGAAGAAAATATGCTTAAATTTTTATGTGCTGAGGACATCGGTTTAAATTAAAAATGAAGAATTTAGAATTAAAAATTGGAATTTCTTTATGATTTTAGGAATCAAGATACCAAAAAAGGGATAGAACTTTCGCTCTACCCCTTTGAATATCAATACATTAGTTATTTTTATTCAGAGACTGAGCCTTCCAACATCGCTTTGTATTTCTTAGCGTTGATGGACTCCTGCGAATCTGCATATTTCTCTACTATTTCACCATAAATAGCTATTGCTTCTTTAGCTTGTTTGTTAGCTTCATAAGCAGCACCTAATTTCAACATATAAGTTGGCGTGAAATACTTGTTGGCTTTGTAGTCAACGGCTTTTTTGTAGTAATCAATAGCGTCGCTGTATGCTTTCTTTTCAGAATAAGCATCTCCAATCAATGAATACGCACGAGCTTGTACTAACAAATCTGAGCTACTAAAAGATTTCAATTGCTCAATTGCTGCATCAAATTTACCTTCTTTCAAATTAGCTACACCTGCATAGAAGTGTGCGATGTTTCCAGCATCTCCACCAAAATCATCTGCAATTCTTGTCATTTCTTTTGCAGCTGCTTTTGTTGAGTCTGCTTCAAACTTATAAACAGCAGTAAAAAGTTTTTTCTGCCCATCCTCGTTCTGAGTAGTCTGGTAATATTTGTATCCAAAATAACCTAACAGAACAGCTAAAACCGCTCCACCGATACCAAATACTAAGTTTTTGTTTTTTTCAACAGTCTCTTGAACTTTACCGATTTCCTGCTGTAATCCTTCAGCACTTTCTAAAAATTCTAAACCTGTTTTGTCTTCTTTCTTTGCCATTTGTTCAATTATAATTTTTAAAATTGTAAGGTTGACTGTAAAATAGTCATTCTTATATGGGATTGTCCTTACGCTTTAATTTGTGAAACGTTTTAAGATTTTCTTGTTTCGCAAGTCATTTACAGTGGTTAGTGCTGTAATTATCTGAAACGGACTGCAAAATTAGGAAATCTCTTGGACTTTTGTAGGATTTTAATGTAATCTTTTACAATCTATCCCATACATTCTTTTCCTTTTTCAAAAAGAGTGCCAGTATTATGGACTAAAACTCTAATCTCCAGCTTAGATTTGGAATTAACCCTAACTGTTTCTTTTCCAATACTTTATTGGCAACGTCATCAAAATAACTATATGCTACGTTTTCTTGCGAGGTAGCATTCTGTATATCCAATGCCAGTGTGCGGGTATATTTTGCTTTTTGTTTCTTGATACTTATTCTTAAATCAAGACGAAAATAGTCTGGTAATTTTTTTGAAAATGCTTCATTTTCCCGATAAATAGTTCTCCTTAGTTTTAAAGAACCAAATTCATTAATTGGGGTATCAAAATAACCACCCTGATAAATGAGTCTTGTATTGAAACCTACCGTTCTATTTTTGTTTTTCTTATTCCAAGCTACTTCTTTTCCACCAGTAAAATTAAAAACATACTGGTTATTGAAACGAGTATTCCGCTCAATTCCATCACTTCCTTTGTATTTTGAATCAAACAGTGAAATGCTTGCGAGATAGTAAAATTTCTTAGCTAAAAACTGTTCTAATGAAACCTCTACACCCATATTCTTGCCAGTTCCTTTGCTTAAAATCGTTTCTGATACCGTACCTTCCAAGAGGTTTAATCCCGAAAAGCTACCTATTTGTGTTGTCGGAGCATTGAAAATATCCTGATAATACACCTCAGTTTTAAGGCGAATATGTTGGCTAATGGTCTGATTATAAGACAATACGTAATGATTTGCTCTTGAAACATCCCAATTTAATATATTATACACAGTCCCAATCAATGGTGTTTGGCTATGTGAGCCATAAGCCAAAGTAAAGGCATTGCTTGATGACGGATTCCATACCAAAGAAAGCCTTGGTTCAAGAGTTTGTTTGGTTGCGGTTGCGGATTCAAAATTTGTTTGGTAATTGAATGAGTTTCCTTGAAGTCCCAAATTAAAGACCAAATTATCACCAAGCTGTGTTTTGAGATTAGTATAAAATTGTAGTAAAAGGTTCTTGGTGTTAGGAATAATTACTTTGTCAGTAATAAAATTATTTGTGCCTAATGTTGAATTTGACTGAACGACATACAAACCTTCAGTAAGGCTTATTTTTTTGCTCAGTTTATGATTAAAATTGGTATTAATCGAAAGTTTGGATTCTCTTAAAATATCATTAACCCTTGGAAATTCTGGTTGATACTCCGACAGAGGATTGATACTGGATTGTCTGAGGGCATCTTTCCCTGAAAATGCGATGGAACTTCTCCAAGCCGTTTTTTTGCCGAGAGTCGTTTCATAAACTAAACCAATCGCCCCCATCTGGTTGTCAAAACTAATGTTATAACGCTCCTTTGATTCTACCCATTCTTTAGGGTCTGGAGATTTAAAAATATTACTACTTTTACCGCCCATGCCAAAAATGCCAATTCTTCCTTTTTTAGTGGGAAAATTTAGGTTGAATGATAAATCTTGAAAACCGATTTTTTCACCCCCAAAACTTACACCCATTGCTCCCAGCAAACCTGTAAAAGAATAGCGGTAATTGACTAAATATGAGGCACTTGAAGATTTTCCAAATTGTCCTTCGGTTGATAAATCAAACCCTAAAAGACTCGCTTGTGCTGTGAATTCTTGCTTTTCGTTATTTCCTTTTCTAAGATTTATGTCGAAAATCCCACCAATAGAATTTCCAAATTGTGGAGCAAAAGCTCCTGTCAAGAACTGAGAATTAGCCATTAATTGGCTACTCAGAATAATCGTTCCGCCTCCGTTTTGCATAGGTTTATCCGTCTGTGTACCTGCATTTGTTAGGTGATTTGGATTAACGATTTCTACGCCTTCCAACCGCCAAGCCATTGCGTTGGGCGAATTCCCTCTAATAGAAATATTATTTGCTTGGTCATTAGTTGTGCTTACGCCTGGGTACGAAGCCACTAAACGAGCAGGGTCATAGAAAGTTGCAGCAAAACGTTGGGTCTCCTCAATGGTGAATGTTTTTGAACTTACGGGGTTGATTGTCAGTGAATTGTTGGGTTGAACAGTAACCTCATCAAGTGTATTGATTTGCTCATTTATACCGATTTCTAATACAGTTTCTTTAGCGGTATTCACTACTAAATCAGGAATTTGTAGCGTTTGATAGCCTGTAAAACTAATAGTTAAACTGTATCGTCCAAATGGTACTTTCTCTATGCGAAAAACTCCTTTTGAATCAGAAACTGCATTTGATTTTGTATTTTGCAAAGAAATCGTAGCTCCTTCAAGTGGTTGATTCGTCACTTTATCAAAGATTTTTCCCCGAATATTTTGTGAGAGATTCTGAGCTGAGAGATATTCTGTAGAAAGAAGTACAAAAAAGAGAATAAGTACTTTTGATTTCATGTTACTTAGTGTTTTTTTATTCAGAGACTATTTACCCCTCAGCCAAATCTCTGGATTTTGCTTGGTGGCATTTTTCCAGACTTGGAAATTTATTTCGGAAGTTCCATCGTTATCAGTTGCCACAACGCCAATTCTTTGACCAGACTTTATCTTTTGTCCCGATGAAACAGTTACATTTGAAAGTTTGCTATAAATCGTAAAATAATCACCGTGCTGAATCGCAATAATCATTCCTATGCCAGGCACTGACATTACAGATTGTACTACTCCGTCATAAACAACCTTGACATCATTTCCAGCATTGGTCTGAATATCTACCCCATTATTCAAGACATTTATTCCTTTCAGAACAGGATGTTGGTGTACACCAAAACGGTCAGAAATAAAACCAGAACCTACTGGCCAAGGCATACGTCCACGTAATGCCCCGAACGAAGTTGCCAATTTGCTTTCCTCAGCATTCATGGCAATACTTTCTGTTACAGTTTCTTCTCTTGTTGTGATTTCTCGTTCAGTTTTTCCACTTTCTCGTTCACGGGGGCTTGCTTTCAAGCGTGCCGCACGGGCAACACGTTCACGCTCCTGTGAGCGACGAATTTCTCTTTCTACAATACTGGCAATCATATTCTCTAAACGACTTACAGCATTTTTATTTTCTTCAAGCTGATTTTTGAGTTCCTTTTCCTGTTGACTCAGTTTTGAAACTACTTCGCCCTGTTTGGATTTTAGTCCTTCTAAATTCTGGGTTTCAGAGATTTTCTCTGTCAGTACTTGGGCTTGTTCTTTTTTCTTTTCTAAAACTCTGACTTGCTCTTCCAGAAGTTCAGAACGCACTTTTTCTATTAACTGTGCCTGTTTTTTACGGGCATCAGAATATTGTTGGAGATACTGATAACGCCTTGCTAATTGGTTGAAACTTGAGGCAGAAAAAAGGAAACTCAGTTGATTAAGTTTATTGCCTGATTTAGAAGATTCAAAAAGCATTTTGCCGTACTCTGCTTTGAGTTTTTCTAAATTTCCAGAAAGTTCGCCCGTTACTTTCGAGAGTTCTTGGACTTCGTTGTCTAATAGTTGCTGATTTTCGGTAATTAAATCAATCTGACGACCTTGTTTATTGATACGTTCAGACAAGGCATTGAGGCGACCAAGAGAGGCATCTTTCTTTTCGGCGGTTTTATCCAGAATCTGATTTAACTCTTTGATTTTCTGCAAGTTCTCTCGTTTCTGAGCTTCCAGCCTCGCACGTTTAGCAGACTTTTTTCTTCTTTTTTGGGAAAAACCCTCTTCTGGACTCACAAATAGCAAGACCGTCAGAATCAGTATCAAACAACAACGAATCTGAAAATTGAAATTAGTGATATGTGGGATTGTTGGATTCAATGATTTTTAACAGTGAGTTGTGAGTAATGAGCTTTGAGTTTATTTGCTCAAAGCTCATTGCTCATAACTCATCACTTATTTATATTTAAACGGAAATTCAAGAGCTTCTTCTACGATTTCTACTTTAGTATGTTTTAATTGAACAGAAGTTTGATAAAACTTCATGTCTTCGCCCTGATAGTCAAGGGTGATGAGACTGGAATACGGAAAAAGGAAACTGTTCAAGGTATTAAAATCTTCAAAATCCATCGTCAACTTCTTATGGGCAGATTGCTGAGTTAACATCAGTTTTTTCAACTTTCGGTTGTCTTCATTAATGTAATTATCAATCTCTACTTTGCCTTCATTTTGTCTCAGTAAAAAGAAACCTTTCTCTTTTGAAACTTTGTATTTCTTTTTAAGTGGTTGATTACCAATGATTAATGATTGAACAATGTCATAATTTAACTTTACGCCATATTCTTCGCTAAAGGCTTCGTAACCGAATATCTTATAATCTTTACCCAAAGTTTTTTGATTGAAAGTCAGGGTGTAAGCTGAATCTTTTTTGAATACTGCACGGACAACCTCTCCAACAAAACTCCAGGAAACAGATACCCAAATAATGCTATCTTTTTTCATTCTAATCTGAATCGAAACATCTTTTGTGTCGTCTGGTAATTTAACAACTGCCTTAGATTTCATTTTTAAATATTTGAAATCTATTTCTTCAACTTTTATAATTTCATCTTCTGGTTCTGTACCTTGTGGCGTTCTGACGGGGGAAGTCTTAGAAATGACAGTGTCCATTCTTGGCGAATTTTGACTTTTTACAAGAGCGGAATCAATTTTTGCTTTCACCGAAGAAACCACTGGGGCATCAGGCGTTTTCTGCCTTTTACAAGAAGCAAAAAATAGTGAAACCAAGAAAATAATCAATAATGGGTTAGTTTTCATTTTTACAAAAGCCCCCAAACAATCAAATTCGGAGGCATTTTTAGGAAGGAATAAATATAAATCTAAGTTAATAATTGAGGTTCTTCTATTATTTATTCTGGGACGCACAGTCGGAAGACATTGCTAACCGTGGAACGGTTGAGGTTTAATTTCACCTAAATGAGTTTATGTCTCAACCGTACCAAGGATTCCCGTATGAATCATAGATGAACTATAATTGATAAGTTGTCAAGTTAATAAATCTGGTTTTACTATGATTTATACTGAGAATAAATTATTGAAATGGAACGCAGAAAACCCCAAATTTTAGGTTATCAACTTATCAACTTAAAACTTATCGACTGCCAACTACTCAGCCAATTTTTGGTCTGCAATTTTTTGGTCAATAGCGGTACTTGAGCCTCCTGTTGATTTTGCCTTTTTCCACTGCTCAACGGCTTTATCTTTTTCACCTAATTGGAACAAAACGTCTCCGTAATGTTCAATCACTGTACCACTTTTACTTTTGTTATTGATAACTGCTTTTTCCAGAAATTGTCTTGCTTTTTGGTAGTCTTTTTTTACGTACAATACCCAAGCGTGTGTGTCCAAATATGTACCATTATCGGGGTTTCTTTCTACTAATTTTCCAGACATTTCCAAAGCTCGTTCCAACTTCTCTTTTCTCAGTGAAAGAAAATAACTATAATTGTTCAAAACGTGGTCATTATTTGGATTTTCCTTCAATGCAGACTCGTAGGCATCATCAGACTTTTCGTGTTTCGACAAACTGTTATAAGTATCGCCCAATTGTGCGTAAATATGCTGGGTTAATTCAGAGCCATCAGGGGCAAGTCTTCGGGCTTCTTCCAATGATTCAATGGCTTTGTCATTCTTACGTTTTTGGTAATAAGCAGAACCGTTCAAATACCAAAAAAGTGATTGATTCGGGAAAACTTCAATCGCCTCTTCAGAATGTTTAATGGCACTATCTAATTGTTTCAAATCAAAATCGAATTGAATGATTTGTCCCCAAACCGCACTGATTGACTTGTCCAATCTGGCTGCTCTCACGTAGGCATCACGTCCGAGAGAAGTCTCTCCTTTTTTAATCAATAAATCACCATAAATAGCATGAGCTTTGGGATCTTTTGGATTAGTTTTTAATAAGTTTTTTACTAAACTAAAAGCTGTTTCTTTCGATTTATCATCTTTCAACATTTCGATATAACTCATTAAAATCCGAGATTTTGTGTTGGCATCCAGACCATTATCTGCAAAAGCTAATTCTAATTCCTTGTTACATTTTTCGTAATCGCCTTTTTCTTGGTACAATTGTGCTAACATTACATGAGCTTGGGCGTTTTCTGGACTCAGTTTCAGGATTTGCTCTAAATAAGGAATTGCTTTTTCACTTCGACGATTAGTCATTAGCAATTCTGCTTGGTCAACCTTAAAATCTACTTCTTCGGGGTCAGATTCTATCAATTTTTCTCCTTCACGAATCGCATCTTCAACTTTTCCTTGCTTAATCATCACCATTTGTTTTTGGCGAGTGATTTCTTCATTTATACCCAATAATTTCTCCGCCTGATTGTAAGATTTGATAGCATCTTCATATTTATTATTGAAAATATGAATGGCAGATTGTTCTAAAAAATAAGAAGGATTTGTCGGGGCTTTCTGTGTGAGTGACTGATAGACTTTTGCGGCAGCCACGAAATCTTTCTTCCGCATATAAATGTCTGCCAGCAATTCCTGATAGTCTAAATTTTCTCCATCTTGTTTTACGGCTTTCTCTGCATATTCAATGGCTTTGTCTTCATTCTTTAAACGAAGGTAAGTATTTGATAATGAGAACAATATGCCAGCGTTGTCTGGAGTTATTTCAAGAGCTTTTTCGTAGGGAACGATTGCTTTTTCGTAATCTTCCATCATAAAAAACTTCATGCCGTCCGTAAAAAGGGCTTCAGATTCCTGCAATTGAAAAGCAGATTTATCTTCTGTCTTCTTTTTCTTTTGGGCAAAAGATACTTGTCCAATCACCAAAAAAGTGATGGTCAGTAACTGAAATATATTCTTGACGGAAATTTTCATCTATTAGACTTTTATTGCGTTGTAGTCACCTACACTCAAATCGGCGGCGTTTCCTTCCAAAGTTACGAAATTTCCTACCATTGAGTTTGCCAAGTTGACGTTTATTATATCTGTATTCTCTTGAATGATAGAGTTTTTCACTACGGAATTTACAATTTTCGTTCCATTTCCTATCGAAACGTGTGGTCCAACGATTGAGTTCTCTAAGATAACTTCTGCCCCAATAAACACAGGCGGAATAATTACTGAATTAGTCATTCGGGCAGACGCAGAGATTAGTGGTTGGTCTTTGATAAACTCCAAGTAACGTTGATTAGTTTGAACAGTAGAATCTTTATTTCCACAATCAAGCCATTCTACTACTTGCCCAGGAACAAACTTTGTTCCTTTGTTTTTCATATTTTCAAGGGCATCAGTCAACTGAAACTCTCCCTTTACTTTGATGTCATTTTCAATCAAATATTCCAATTCTGCACGCAAATTTGCCCCATCTTTGAAATAATAAATACCAATAATTGCCAAATCTGAAACGTAAGTTGTTGGTTTCTCAACAAAATCCGTGATTTCATTGTCTGCATTCAATTTTACGACTCCGAAAGCATTTGGATTTTCAACAGCTTGTACCCAAATGATGGCATCTTTTTTGGTATCTAATTCAAAATCAGCTTTGAAAAGTGTATCTGCATAAGCCACAATTACATTTCCTACGAGAGCTTCTTTCGCACAAAGAATTGCGTGAGCTGTGCCGAGGGCTTCTTCTTGATAATGAATCGTACCAACAGCTCCGACAGACTCTGCGATTTTCAAAAGGTTTGCTTCAACGACATCACCGAAGTCTCCGATGATAAACGCAATTTGGTCAATTTTGGTATTACAAACTTTGGCAATATCTTCAACAAGGCGTTGAACAATAGGTTTACCTGCAATCGGAATTAAAGGTTTGGGAACACTGAGGGTGTGCGGACGCATACGTTTGCCCATACCCGCCATAGGAATAATGATATTCATTGAGATACTTTTAGTTTTTAAATAATACTCAAAATTCGCTAAAAAATCCCAAAATTCAAGTATTGATGAGGGAATCAAGTGAAACTCAGCAGTTTTACTTGATTTTTCCCTAATTTTACAAGCACAAAATGAGTAACATTCAAAGACTTAACATAAAATAATGGCAAAGCAACCGCAACAACACGAAGACGAGAACCAAATAAATGTAGAATTGACCGAAGAAATGGCAGAAGGCGAGTACGTAAACCTCGCAATGATTGCTCATTCTCAGAGTGAATTCGTGATAGATTTTATTAAAATGATGCCAGGTATTCCGAAAGCAAGGGTAAAATCAAGGGTAATTATGACGCCTGACCACGCCTATCGTTTACTAAATGCTTTGAAAGAAAATATTGCTCGCTACGAAGAGGCTTACGGAGCAGTAACCGACGATAAAAACCAAATAGGTTTCCAATTCCCGATGAATTATAACGGACCAATTGGAGAGGCGT
>JAAFJL010000175.1 GCA_013298865.1 Cytophagales bacterium
AAAGCAAAACCCAGATTTGATGGATGTTTTAGAAAAAGCAATCAAAGAAAAAATCAAAGGTGATGAAACTGTTTTAATCGACACACTTGAACCAAATATTGAAGACGACGGTACGCCAGAGTAGTTCTTTGATGTTCGATTTTTGATGTCCGATGTTAGTATAGATATTGAAAATCAGATAATTGAAAAATAAAACTGAGAATTTAGAAAATTCATTTAAAAAGGAGAAAACTCATCATTTTCTCCTTTTTTTGTAATAAAAACTATGAATCACCTATGATTTATACGCCAATGGAAGATTTAGTTTTGAGTAAAGGTGAGAGAAAGTGGTCAGTGAAAACACGTGACCACGGGAAAAACTTCCAAAATATTAACCAGACTCATTTGTTTACTGATAACTGTTTACTGATAACTGCTCACTGTTTACTGATAATTGATAACTGTTAATTGATAATTGAAAAAATGTCTATCCATAAAAAACGAAGAAAAGTAGAAGCCTGCCACAATTGCCACACCGTGATGCCACCTGAGGATAATTTTTGTCCACATTGTGGGCAGGAAAATCATGACCTAAAAGTGCCTTTGGGACATATCATTTTTGAAGTATTTGAAGGTTTCACACATTTTGACTCCAAGTTTTACAATACTCTTGTTGCCGTCTTTACTAAACCTGGCAAAGTAACCAGAGATTTTTTGGAAGGTCGTCGGGCGAGGTATGTCCCTCCTACTCGCTTTTACTTTTTCATGGCTTTCATCTTCTTTATTTTCTTGGGAAATATTGTTGACAGGTCTTTGAACAGCCCTGATTCAACGCTTGGAAAAATATTTGGATTGACCAACGGTGATTTTTCTAAAAGAGATGCTTCAAAGGTGGCAAGAGATTTAAAGAAGTCTGGAGTGGTACAATTTTCTGAAGAGGATGAAAAAAGTATTAAAGACTGGACAGACGATGACGAAGCAGAAACGATGCTTTTTGAAATGAATATCCCAACTGGAGATACTTTGAATAAATTATTGGATAGTATTGCACCTTCAAAACGAAGATTGAAAGTTGTTGATATTCAGAAACAAATTTCTTTAGATACAGCCAATACAGAAGAGATTGAAAACGTAACTTCTGAGATGAGAAGCTATTTTACTGAAACAATTGGTAAAAGAAATAAATTAGAATATGTCCTGAACCTTAGAGCTATAAAAAACAATGCAAAAATAAAAGTAAACTATGGCATTGATACGGTTATCACGCTGAAAGGTGGTGACGGTACTTTACAAAATACGGCTTATAATGAGAGAGTCTCCAAAATGTCTGATGCTGAGTTAGATACACTCATTAAAAAACAAGGAAATGATAATAATCCTCCACTTTGGATAGCAAGAGGATCTCTCAGAAATACTGCCAAATACAAGGTAGCATTCAATGATAATCCCCAACAGGCAATTTCTGATATTGCTCACCTGAGCATCAATACCATTTCATTAATGATGTTCTTGTTGATGCCTTTGGTAGCTTTTTTACTAAAAATAGTTTATAGCAAAAGGTCTCACTGGGCGATTCGACATCCTTTTAAGACAATTTACAGATTGGGTCAGAAATTACTTTTACTTTTCAAACTCATCAACCCTGAAAGTGTGAAATCAATCCCTGAGATTCATGGGCGAAAGAATTGGTTGTATTACGAACACCTCATTTTCTCTATACACATTCACGGAATCCTGTTTTTGATGATTATGATATTTTGTTTCCTGCCTGTATTGCTGAATTGGGGAAATAGTTTTATTCCGTTCTTCTTGCTGTTATTCACGATTTATTTCGTGCTTTCATTAAAAAATGTTTACCGACAAGGTTGGATAAAAACTATCGTAAAATCTTTTATCCTTTTCTTTATGTACGGATTCAACCTTTTTATTTTGCTTACAATAACATTTGCTTTCAAGTTTGTATTATCATAAATTTTATCCCAAAACTCATGAATTCACTACTAAGTAAAAACGTATTTTTCATCAAAGAACACCGAGGCATTTTCAAAGCTGCAAATTCCTACGACATCTATGATTCTGAAACACAGGCAGTTGTCATGGAATGTCGTGAACCAAATCTTGGTTTTTTTACAAAAATGTTCAGATTTACTGACTATAAAAGAAATACACCTTTTGATGTACAAATTAATACGCCCCAAGGACAAAGAGTTCTAAATGTAAAAAGAGGCGTGACAATTTTTCGTTCTGTGGTAGAGGTTTTTGATGAAAATGATGTTCTCGTGGGCAGATTTCGACAAAGAATGTTGTCAATTGGAGGGAAATTCGATATTCTTGATGAAAACGATGTTGTTCTTTGTACGCTTCAAGGCAAATGGACAAGTTGGGAGTTTTCGTTCATGAAAGACAATGTAAAATTGGCGATGGTAACCAAAAAATGGGCAGGAATTGGAAGAGAATTATTCACTTCGGCAGATAATTATGCTTTGTCAATTGAACCGACTGTTGCCGCAACAGATGACGTAAGATTACTAATCCTCGCCGCAGTAATGTGTATCGATATGGTGCTGAAAGAGTAGTTTTTTCGATTTTCGTTGTTTGATGCTCGATGTTCGTTGTTTGATGCTAGTTGTTTGATGTTCGGAAACAAAATCGAACAACCGAACATCAAACAACGAAAATCGAGCATCGAAAGTCAATCTTCTGGATATGGAATAAAAATAAAACTTGCGAAGTCTCTGTCCAATACAAAAAGACAAGCGTACTCATCGGGGTCACGGTATGACGATTGAAAAACTTCGATATTATCTTCCGAAATAATTTCTCTATTGACAAATTCTTCTAACATTGAGGCATGATAATGCCATTTATTCTCATTCATTTCTAAAATTCCAATCAATTTTTGCCCAATCAGAACGGGATTCTGAGAAACTGCAAAAATTGGATATTTTGAAAACCCTCTCACCCGAATCTGATACGAGGCATCCTTCAAAAAATCTGCAACAAGAATAAAATCTGTTGAAATAATACCCAAATATTTTCCATTCAAATCTGGCGAATTGGGGGCATTGGATATGGCTGTATAGTCTTCTAACATTGTTTCTATTTCTTTTTATTTTCTAAAATCAATACAGAATTTCCTTTGTACCATTCTGCATTATGTTTCCCTGGCGAGGGTGAAAGTGGGTGATTACCAAGTACAATATCCATGTCTCCATCACCATCAATATCTCCAGAATCCATTGTTATCCATCGACCGAAATTTGTAATATTCAAATTTTTGGGCAAAAACGTTTTCTGATTATTTTCCAAAATTACGAAGTCTTCTTGGTCTTTCGCTTCAAAATTTGAATAAAAACCAATTGCTGCAATATCAAGGTCACCATCTAAATCAAAATCTTGGGCTTGGGCTTTATACGCACCGTCCATCGGAAAGAAATAATTTTGCTTAAACTTGTTATTTCCCTGATTTTCAAACACATAGACACCATGATACGGTTTCAGCACCATCGAAAAATCTGCATTATCGCCACAAGTATAGAGTAAATCCATGCGTCCATCTTTGTTAAAATCAACCAAATCAAGATAACTCGAACCATAAACTGGCGGAAAAGTCATCAGAATTTTCTCTTCAAAGTTGAGTAAACCTTTGTTTTCGTATAAAACTATTCGTTCATTTCCTTGGGCAAAAAGCACCAAAATATCAGGCTTTTTATCTGAATTCCAGTCAGTTACAATTACACGTTCTGCTCCTGGGGTTGTAGTCAAAACTTTTTCTTGAAAAGTCCCATTTTTGTCTTTTGTCCAAACAGAAAATTTACCAATATTAAAACCAAACTCACAAGTCAGCAATTCATCCGAACCATCACCGTTCAAATCAATAGATTTTGATTGAGTTAACCTATCAAGTCCAGATAAAAGCGTACTATTTCTGGTGAAATTTTTATCAGAAAGTGTCACTCCTCCTACTTTTTCATGACTCAATCGCATGGTTTTTCCTACATGAGAAATTAGCATTTTTTTGCCCAAAAAATCAATGTCAGCCACGGCATTTTGTTGGTTTGAAACAATTTCCATTTGCCCTTTTGGGTCAATTGTCCAAAGATTCAAATTGATTTCATCGGCTGCATAAATGATTTTCTGTGCAGTATCAATTCGTACACAAGAAATATTTGGCAAGTCTCTTCCTGTAAGTTTTATTGGTTTCGGAACAAATAAATTGCCCAACGGTTCAATTGCTTGTTCTCGAACTTGCTCTGGCATTTTCTTTGGAGCTTCAGAAAGATAGTAGTCTTTAATTTTCTGAAAATCTTCTTCTGAAACTAAAGGGACTGGTGGTTTTACAAATAAATTGGCACTAAAAGGCTCTTGATTTTCAATCAAAGCAATTTCAGATTCCACACCCATGTAGATAGACATATACGGAAGAACACTTTTTTCCCAAACCTGTTTTGCTAACAAATTAGGTACGGGAAACTGATGACAACTTCCGCAATAGATTTTGGCTAACTTCTCACCTTCTTCATTTTTGACATGGCAACTATTTACCATTAAAATAGAAAGCAGTAAAATAGAAAACCCAGCAAAGTATCTAAATTTTTTGTTCATAAAATTACTTCCTCAAAATATTGATAAAGACTTCTTCTAATTTAGAAGCTGTATGGATTTTAATTTTGTATTCATCTGGTTTCAAACCCTTTAGATTGTATTTTGAAATCCATATTTCCTTGAAACCTAACTTTTCAGCTTCTGAAATTCGCTGATCAATTCTATTTACTGCACGAATCTCTCCGCCCAAACCAACTTCTGCACAAAAAGCAACAGAGGAAGGAATACTGATGTCTTCGTAAGAGGAAACGATACTTGTACAAACTGCTAAATCTATGGCTGGGTCTTCTACTCTCAGACCGCCCGCAATATTCAAGAAAACATCTTGATTCCCCAAGCGAAAACCTCCTCTTTTTTCCAAAACCGCCAATAACATATTTAATCTTTTGGCATCAAAACCTGTCGAACTTCTTTGGGGTGTACCGTAAGTTGCAATCGAAACCAATGACTGAGTTTCAATCATTAATGGACGATTTCCTTCTAACATTGCCCCAATCGTGATACCCGAAAAATCTTCGTCTCGCTGAGAAATTAAAATTTCTGAGGGATTAGAAACCTCTCTTAGTCCAGTACCTAACATTTCATAAATCCCTAATTCTGAGGTACTTCCGAAACGATTTTTGGTGGTTCGTAAAATTCTGTATGCCAAATGTCTGTCACCTTCAAATTGCAAAACGGTGTCAACCATGTGTTCTAAAACTTTCGGACCAGCTAAATTCCCATCCTTCGTGATATGCCCAATCATGAACACGGGCGTACCTGACTCTTTGGCATATTTCATCAATTCCGAAGCACATTCTTTCACCTGTGACACACTTCCTGCACTTGATTCAATAAAAGTAGATTGTAGCGTCTGGATAGAGTCAATTATCAGAATATCAGGCTCAAAAGTTTCGATTTGTTTAAAAATATTTTGGGTTGAAGTTTCCGTCAAGATAAAACATTTATCGTTTTTGAAAGCCAAACGTTCCGCACGCATTTTAATTTGTTGGTCAGATTCTTCCCCTGAAACATACAAAACTTTCTGTTTATTCAAAGTCAGAGCAATTTGAAGCATCAAAGTTGATTTACCAATACCAGGTTCACCGCCAATCAAAACTAACGAACCCAATACAATTCCGCCACCTAAAACACGATTCAATTCTTTATCTTTTGTCAGAATTCGGGGTTGTTCTTCAAAAACAATATCTTCAATTGCTCGTGGTTTTGCAGCAACTTTCAATGAAGTCGAAGCCTTCCAAGAACCTTTAGCTGGACTTTCTTTTTCTAATAATTCCTCTACAAAGGTATTCCATTCGCCACACGAGGGGCATTTCCCCAGCCATTTGGGTGCTTGATGTCCACAGTTTTGACAGAAAAAAGATGATTTTATTTTTGACATTTGGTAAATTTTTAGGGACACTGAGCAACAATTTAACTTAGAGTTGTAGAGAATTAGAGTTAATATTTTGACATTTCTCTAACCCTCAATCTTAAATTAGCTTAATTTCCTAATAAGTTATTTTTTACCTCTTGCTAAGGTAATTTTTTGAAAATTTGTAATCACAAAACGAAATTATAGTAAAATAATGAGTGAATGGATATTAGTTAATCATATATTCTCGTTAATTTTCCAAAAACAGAAAATCTTCCCAAAAAAGGGGACATCTCATGATTAGATTTTCTAAAAATAACGTTTCTGAGAGATGTCTGAAACCCAACACGCTACTATTATGAAAAAGGCTTTGTTTCTATTTTCAATTATTATGTTTTCTCTTTCCACATTGAATGCCCAGAAAAGTGACTTTTTCTGCATGGGTATTAAAGGTGGAGTCAATCTTTCGCAATTAAAAACGGGAGATTTTTTGGCTGTGCGTTTCGATGGTTCTGGAAAAGCCATTAATTACAATGGACAAACTTTGAAGGATAATCTTAATCAAAGTTTAGATACTCGGACGGGATATGTTGGAGGAATTTATGCTCGGTTTGGACGAAAGATTTTTATCCAACCAGAAGTTATTTTTTCTGCAAAAGGTGGTAGTTTGAACATTTTACAAGGCGGAGCAAATTCAACGAGTCAGATTGTGGATGTTGAATATACCAGTTTTGATGTGCCATTGATGATTGGTTTAAAATTAGGTCCTTTGCATCTCAATGGTGGTCCAGTTGCTTCTTTCAATGTTTCTTCAAACCAAAAATTGAATGATGCTTTGAAAAACTATACTGCGAACGGATTGGATAATGCTTTCAAAAAAGCCGCATATGGGTATCAAGTGGGCGGAGGATTGGATATTTTTCGACTCAGTCTTGATGTCCGTTACGAAGGTAGTCTTTCAGAAGTTTCATTAGCACCTCTGAAAGATTCAAACCTAAGTTTCAGTCAGAAATCACAACTTTGGCAGGTAACATTGGGGTATAGGATATTTTAGATTTTCGATTTTTGTTGTTCGATGCTCGTTGCTCGATTTTCGCTGCTCGTTGTTCGATTTTCGTTGTTAGGTTTTCGTTGCTCGTTATTCGATTTACGTTGTTCGATTTTCGATGCTTGTTATTCGATGCTCGTTTTCCGAAAATCGAACAACGGACAACGAAAAACGAACAACGTAAATCGAACAACAAAAAATCAACTCCATGATGATACTTTTCTATTCGCAATTTCGGTTTGGATTTTCATTACTTCTTCTGTACGTTTTGCCCCGTACTCTCTTCTAAATTTCAAAGTTTCTTTTCTTGAATCAAGTGTGTCACCAGTGTCATTCCCTGGGGTGTTGGGGTCTAAAGGCTGGATTAATTTGTACTTAAATTTAATCAAAGGAATATTATGATCATCTCTCAATTCAAAGCCCCTCTTGTTGGCATCTGTCACTAACTTATTGATTAACAGAAAATTAGAATAATCATTTCTGAAAACTTCCCTTGCCAGAATATCATTAGTTACTCTGAAAGCATAACTTCCAACATCAAAAACTGGACTTTCTGCTTTGAGTTCCACATCAGAATAACAGTTGATAATGATGATATGGTAATCTCCTTCTGGGTCGTTCTTTTTAATATAATCTATGACATCTCCCAAAGGTGAAATCTCTCTTACACCACCGTCTGTGAGACTCTGAGGGGCAATCATGGTATTATCTTTCTTAAACGAAATAGAATCTACATAAGGAAAAACAATTGGTAGTGCCGCTGATGCCAAAATAGCTTTGGCAAGTTCTGTATCGCTGTCAAAATCCGAGACACTTGGAGAGTAATATTCACCATCAACTAAAGAAGTGAATCCCATTCTGAAAGGAATTTTAAATTTATCACGTTTGATATTGGCAAAAAGTGTCTGTGCAAGAGGTGTATTATCTGCAAGAGAGCGAATGGATTTAAAATTATCTCCGATTGATTTCAAGAATGCTTTTTTACGAAAAATGAAACTCAAAGCAGCCGAAAACAGAGACGAAGGAATGAGTTTTTTTAACACACTATCAAACTTGACTTGGATAGCTCCTTTTTCGTCAAGTTCCACAAAATCAGAGGTATAGATTTTTGAAGGTCCTCTTTTTATTACTCCTTCCCAAAGATTTACCAGCCCTTCCATATCTTGCATAGCCATGAATGAACCATTCAATGCACCAACAGAAACACCTGCGATGATACTAAACTGAGGATTCATTTGGACAAACCCATCTTCATGAGTAATTCCATTTTTCATAATATATTCTAATGCTCCCAATTGGAATGCTCCCTTGAAGCCGCCACCACTAAGTACGAGTGCGTATTTTCTCTGTGACATAGTTTTAGATTTTGCTGTTTTAAAATTAGATGTTAGTTAAAAATAAGTGACAATCTAACGATTTTCAGAATAAAATGAATAGAAAAACGTCAAAATTTATCTTACAGTTTACGGTTTGATTACATTCGATTCATTCTAAATCCCATTTCCCTACTCCACCAAATCTCCCAGAATGGCTAAAAACGAACCATACCATTTTGAATCAAAATCTTGATAACGATGATAGTTTCCTTTGAAAGCATTCTTCAAAACAGGAACAATTCTACTCAGTCGGCTGTCGGGAAGGTTGCCCCTGAGCTGATAATGTGCCACAATTGATTGTAAATCTTCGGTTTTGGAAGAAAGTTCAGGATAATTTTGAAGGATATAATCTAATATACGTTGGAAGTATGTCGCTTGGTTGCGAAAAGGTTGAAGTTTTTCGAGGTGAGGTCTTGAAAACCGAGAAAGGAAATGCACTTTCTTGGCACTTTTCTGAATGACACCCACTTGTTGGGCAGCGTGCTGACGATACCAAACTAAGTTTTCATCTATCATCGAAATCTGATTCGTGATTGATGCTAAGAGAGCAATCCAGCCGTCATGAATGAAATCTGTACCAATATGAGTAGGAAAAGGCATTGATTTTTGCAAAAAAACCTTCCTTACCGCCATTGTACAGCCTGTAACACGATTTCCTTGTAACAAAACATCAAAAGATTTTCCATTTTGCCATGCAGTAATATGCTCTTTTCTGAGGCGGACTTTATGCCAAAGCAATGTATCCAAACTTTCTAATTTATCATTGACCAAAAGGGCATTTGAGAAAACAACTTCTTGGCTTGGATTGGCTTGGAAAAAATTAACGATGGTTTCTATTTTATTGTTTTTCCAAAAATCGTCTTGGTCACAAAAGAAAATAATATCTCCTGTACATAAACTTGCTGCTCTTTCAAAGTTCTTAACAGTTCGTAAAGCAGGAGAATTTTTGTACAATTTTATATTAAGTTTTGACGTAAATTCTTCAATAATTTCAAAAGTATTATCAGTTGAACCATCGTCACTAATGACAACTTCATCTGGTATAATACTCTGATTATGAATACTTTGCAATTGCTCTTTCAAGAATTTTTCACCATTATAGGTACACAAAGCAATTGAAATAAAAGGTTGGGACATTGGGAATGGCTTTTGGCTGTTGGCTTTTGGCTTTTGTCTATTTTAAATCGGCTAAAAGCCAATTGCCAAAAGCTAAAAAATCAATTAATCTGATGAATCGTAATTCCTGTAATTCTACGGTATAAATCTACTGCATACAGATCTGACATACCCGCAACAAAATCTACAACTGACTGAATATCAATGTATAATGATTTATGCTCAATCGTAAATTGTTTAGGAATCAGAAGCAGTAATTTAGAAGATTTGGGTCTTTTGGGATGCAAAACCGCCGTAACAAATTCTTCTAACAAAGCACCGATGACATTATAACCCGCAATTTCAATTTCTACCACAGAACGATGATTATAAATATCTCTGATTGAAATTTCGTCAATTTTCTTTAAACAGGCAATCAGGTGTGGATCAATAATATCGGTTAAAGATTTATTTAATGTACCAGATAAAATTATTTCTTCGTGGGCTAAAAACGCTTCTGTACATTGGTTCGTAAGGAGATTTATGAGCATCGCTCGCAAGAAAGACAGCTTTTCGTTGTTGTCTGTAATTCTTGGTAATTTATTGTCTTTCAGATACTTATAGGTTTCAGGGTCTTTTTCCCAGAAAGGCAACAATAAATCCAGCACTTGCTGAGTCGTGAGAATTCTTAACCTATGGGCGTCTTCTAAATCTATAATTCTGTAACAAATATCGTCTGCAGCTTCCATCAAAAATACAAAAGGGTGGCGGGCATAAGTGCAAGTTTCTTCGTCAATTCCTTTGATATTAAGTTCCTCGGCAACTTTGAAATACGTCTCTTTTTCGGAATCAAAAAAGCCTGATTTTTTTGTAGAAATTAAACCCCTCTTTTTATCAAAACCATTGGTTGAATCCGTCGGATATTTCACGATTGAAGCAATAGCTGTGTAAGTGAGTTTATGCCCATTTTTTTCATTGGTCAAAATCCTGAAAGCATTGGCATTTCCTTCAAACCTCCGAAAGTCATTCAATTGATTTTCAGTAAGTTCTGCTTCTAAAGTATCACGAGTTTCTCCTGAAAGGTTATCGAAAAAATTACGAATGGCACTCTCACCAGAATGCCCAAAAGGGGGATTTCCAATATCATGAGCGAGACAAGCAGTAGCAATAACAGTGGGTAAATCATAGCGATAAAACTCATGAAAATCAGCGTTTTCATTTGGATATTTCTGAGATAACTTCACGCCTACAGCCTTCCCCAAAGAACGTCCAACGGAAGCAACTTCCAGACTGTGTGTCAGTCGATTATGTACGAATACAGGACCTGGGACTGGAAAAACCTGCGTTTTATTCTGCATTCTTCTGAAAGACGAAGAAAAAATCAGGCGGTCATAATCACGCAAAAAAGCATTACGGATAGGGTCATTTTTTTCTTTGTCGTGGCTACTTTCTGCACCTAATCTTTTTGAAGTAAAAAGGGAATTCCAATTCAT
>JAAFJL010000176.1 GCA_013298865.1 Cytophagales bacterium
TCTTCCGAAAGTACGACACTCAACGCTAATTCATGGTCTGGAATCAGGTCTTTTCCTGCGATTTTCCCTAATCTGATTCCTGCTTTTCTGAGGTAAAGATTCGCTTGTAATAGCTTGATATTGTGTTCTTGTTCGGGGTTTATCAGGAAATATTCTTCGTTTTTTTCTAACCAAACATAATCTTCTAAACTTTCAATCCAAGAACCAAAAACCTGTGTTTCTAACTTCAACTTCTTGTTCGGACGGGGCTTTGTATATTTCAGCGTTGTGGTGTTTCTTACATCGTCTTCGCCTTTTTCAAAAACTGCTAAAAAGAAGCCTTCTCCTTTGATTTTATCTGGATAAAAACGATAACCATGAGCTTGATGTTTTGCTGAAATCGTCTGAATAATTCCATCTTGTGTATTGATTTTCAGAGACTTAACATTAAATTCTTCTGAAATCCAATCTAAAATATCTTCATTTTCAGACTGAGAATAGGAACAAGTTGAGTAAACCAAAATACCTCCTATTTTCAACGAATCCCAGACATCTGTGAGAATCCTTTTTTGTCTGAGCGAACACATTTCTACATTCTGTTCAGACCATTCAGCAATGGCGTTGGGGTCTTTCCTGAAAAGTCCAGAACCAGAACACGGGGCATCAATCACCAAGGCATCAAAAAAATGGGGAATTCTATTAAAATCTTTGGGGTCATTGTTGGTAACTACTGTATTTGGCAAGCCCCATTTCGAGAGATTTTCTACTAAAACATTCGCCCGAGGTTTTATGACTTCATTGCTAACTAACAGAGAATCAGTACTTAACAAACTGGCAATGTGCGTGCTTTTTCCTCCAGGAGCTGCACAAAGGTCAAGTACGACAAGGTCATCTTCCAGTTTGAGGCATTGTTTTAGGGCTTGTTCCAAAAACATCGAAGACGCTTCCTGTACATAATACGTACCTGCATGAAAGAGTGGGTCAAGCGTGAAGGCAGGTCTTGTAGGCAAATAACGACCAGATTCGCACCAAGCTACGTGTTCAAAATTATCAAACTGATTTGTCGATTTAAAAGGATTAATTCTGATAGAAGTCGGACTTGGTGTCTCGTGGATTTCTACAAAAGTTGTAGGGTCAAAACCGTTTACATTTTGAAGAGAATCTATAAGTTTTTGGGGTATTTGCATGGAAGTTTTTCGATGAATGATATTCGATTTCTGTTATTTGTTTATCAGAATATTTTAAGCGAATTTCGTCATTTTTTAACAGAAACATCCTTAGTAATTGCTATTTTTACAGAAAAACAAAGCCTAAAACATGACAACGAATATTATTATTTTCTTTTTGATTGGTTTGCTATTTGGACTATTGAGCTTATTTATCTGGAAATACGAACACCTTGATTTAATTTCAGGCTATGACCCCAACAAGGTAAAAGATAAAAAAGGGTTGGCTAAGTGGTATGGGCAGATTATGGCAATCATTGCAATCTTGGCATTTTTACTAAGTATTTCAAATGTATTCTTTACGGGTTTTGTGATGGATATTTTCAGTTATTCATGCTTTTTTATTGTTGCAGCAGTTCTGACTATCACTGTCACAATTGGTAGAAAAAAATATTACGAATAAAAAAAGAGAGACCTCAATTTGAAGTCTCTCTTTTTTTGGTGAAAAGCTCTACTGTTTTTATCAAAGCTCAAAGATCATCACTCATTGCTAAAAATTACTTACCTGATTTCTTGTTTGCTTTTTTCGCTGGAGCAGGTACCGCAACTGGTGCTGCTACTGGAGCAGGAACAGATTTTGTTACTGTTGGTGCTGGAGCAGGAACTGCATTCTGAGCAGGTGCTTCAATTGGAGCTACTTTCGGATTAACCTCACCTTTGAAAGACAACGTAATTTGTGGAGTTTCAGAATTACTGATTACAGTTACAGTCTTAGAAAAGTTACCTGGGCGACCTTGTGAATTGAAAGAAGCCGATACTCTACCTGTCTTACCTGGCATCACTGGCTCTTTTGTCCAATCTGGAGTTGTGCATCCGCACGAAGGTTGTGCATTAGAAATTACTACTGGAGCAGTTCCAGTGTTTGTAAATTCAAATACATAAGTGGCAACTGTACCTTCTTCGATTTTACCGAAGTCGTGTGACTCATTTTTGAATTTAAGAACACCTTGTGCGTTAGCAGAAATTGCTGTTACAAGCACAAAAGAAAGAAATAAAAAGATTTTTTTCATAACCGTATTTATTGAATTGTTAATTGTTTAATGTTATTTTTTGTTAAAACCCAAAACAAAAGTAAAGGTCAAGCAAACTTTTACAAAATAAATGCCAAGTTTTAACAAATCATTAACAATCTCTTTGGGAGATTAGTTTTTGCAATAATAACGAAATTTTCGTATTTTTGATATGGTTTTTGAGAAAATAAACAATTGTGAAGAACTTGTTTGCTTCTACAATTCAACCCTCAATGATTCATCAATTTTCCTGTTACTTAGCCCCCATAATCACCGTGTTGGAAAATCTTACATTATCTGATTCAATCACTTTTACTAAAGAATCTGTGCTTGCAGACTACAAAATCGCTCGTGAGAGCCGTGAATGTAGCCTTTTGGTCAGGAAAGAGGTCTTTGCAGGAAGAGCCAAGTTTGGTGTTTATGGCGACGGTAAAGAAGTTGCACAAATTGCTTTGGCAAGGGCAATGAGGGCAGGAGATTTTATTTCGGGGTATTATCGTGACCAAACAATTGTTGCTGCGGTGGGTGATTTAACTTGGCGTGAATATTTTTCACAGCTTTATGGACATCCCGACAAAAATTTTGACCCACACACAGGCGGGCGAACCATGAATAATCACCATGCAACTCGCTGGTTAGATGAAAATGGGCTTTGGCTTGACCAAACTCAACTCTATAATTCAATCGGTGGGGTTTCTTCAACGGCAGGACAAATGCCAAGAGCGATTGGAGCGGCTTATGCCTCCAAACTTTACCGTAATATTTCAGATTTGCACGAGATTTCGGATAAATTTACCCGTTATGGCAATGAAGTTTGTTTCTCTACAATTGGCGATGCTTCTACTTCGGAAGGAATGTTTTTAGAGTCTGTCAATGCTGCTGGAGTTTTGCAAATTCCTTTGGTGATGTCTGTTTGGGACGATGGCTTCGGAATATCGGTATCGTCTGAATATCAGACTACTAAGTCTTCTATTTCAAAGGCTTTGGCGGGTTATCAACGCAATGCAGACGGCGAAGGTTTACAGATTTTTGTGGTAAAAGCCTACGACTATGCAGGTTTAATTGAAGCGTACCAACAGGCTGCAAAATTGGCTCGTCAGAAACATATTCCGTCTTTGATTCACGTTGAAGACGTCACACAACAGCAAGGGCATTCGGCATCGGGGTCACACGAGCGTTACAAGTCTGCCGAGAGACTACAATTTGAACTTGATTTTGATTGTAATGTGCATTTCAGAAATTGGATTCTTACGAATGGCTATGCTACTGAAGAGGAATTGCAATTAATTGATAATGAGTCAGTTAAAATTGCAAGAAAAGCCCAGAAAGAGGCTTATGCGGCTTATGTAAATTCGATAAAACCTGAACGAGAAAATGCCATTGATTTGATTAGACAAGTGGCAATTTCAAGTAAAAATAGAGCGGAATTAGAACAAATTGCGGCTGAATTGCAAAATGCAGTCAATCCAATTTATCATGATAACTGGGTCGCCGTTAAGAAGGCTTTGCGAGCTTTGAGATTTGATGAAAAATCTATCAAAACTGACCTAATTAATTGGCTAAAAATTGCCGAAAAAGATAATTACGAACGCTTCAATTCTTATCAATATAGTATTTCGGAAGAATCTCCGATGAAAGTAAAGGGAGTTGCTCCGATTTTTGAAGATGATGCAGAATTAGTGGACGGCAGAGAGATTCTTAACAAAAATTTCGACCACCAATTTGAGACAAATCCTCGTATTTTTATTTTGGGAGAAGACGTTGGAAAAATCGGGGATGTTAACCAAACTTTAGCAGGGCTTCAAGCAAAATACGGCGAACTACGTGTCACAGATACAGGGATTCGTGAGATGACAATTCTTGGGCAGGGCATCGGTGCAGCCATGCGTGGGCTTCGTCCGATTATCGAAATTCAATATTTAGATTATATTCTTTATCCTTTTGCAACCCTTTCTGATGATTTAGCTTGCTTGCATTATCGCACCGTTGGCGGACAAAAAGCTCCTTTAATTATCAGAACCAGAGGGCATCGCTTAGAGGGAATATGGCACTCAGGCTCTCCAATGGCAGTTTTATTGAATGGTCTCAGAGGGATTCACCTATGTGTACCACGCAACATGACACAGGCAGCAGGGATGTACAACACGCTCTTGCAGTCTGACGACCCCGCCATTGTAGTGGAATGTTTGAATGGTTATCGTTTAAAAGAAAAATTGCCATCGAACCTCACTGAAACCAGAGTTCCATTGGGAATTCCCGAAGTAATTCGTGAAGGTTCTGATTTGACAATTGTTACTTATGGGTCGATGTGCAGAATCGTTTTGGAAGCAACAAATCAACTCCAAAATTTAGGAATTTCAGTAGAAGTGATAGACGTACAGACACTTTTGCCATTTGATATTTCACATAAAATTGTAGCATCTATCAAGAAAACAAACCGAGTAATTTTTGCTGATGAAGATATGCCAGGCGGTGCATCTGCCTATATGATGCAAAATGTTTTGGACGAACAAAATGCGTATCAATACCTTGATTCAAAACCAATTTGTATAGCGGCGCAGCCACACCGACCGCCCTATGGTTCAGACGGAGATTATTTCTCGAAACCCAATGTAGAAACCGTTTTTGATGCAGCCTATAGCATGATGTCGGAAGCAATGCCAGAACGTTTTCCAGAGATTTATTGAGTTTTGTAAAAATAAAAGTGCTTAATTTCAACGACTTGCCTTCCCGAAAATTCTAAAACTTTCAGGAAGGTTTTCAATTCAAAATAGTACGTTTATATTTGCAGTTTTCCTTAATTAAAAGACGTAACTCTCTGACTACCATTGTTTTGAATTTTACGCTTTTAATTTATCACTAAACCCATGAAAACATTCTACCTCATTTTCCTATTCCTATTCTATGCTACTTTGGCATATAGTCAAACAATTCTTCGTTTTCTTCCTGTAAAGTCTTCTGCTAATGCCAAACTTTCTGTAAACGCTATTGGAAAAATCGTACAGGTTGGCGAGGGTTTCAACCAAAATCTTCGTGTAGAATTTCCTAATAAAACCCTTGATTTGAACCTCAAACCAAGTCGTTTGAAACAGTACGATAATGTCATTACTTCTGAAGGAGAAATTCCGAGTAAGGTTGAGTTATTTGAGGACAAAAATAACAAAGGAACTTATTTTGTAGCAACTATCGACAGGCAATTTTATAGTTTGTTGATGCTCGAAAATGACGAAATATTCAGTTTGCAAGAAACAAAAGACAACCAGTTTTTATATCAAAAAATAGAGAAAAGTAAAGAATCTTTTGCGTGTGGAATGGATGATTTTTTGCCCCAAATGAATCAATTACAACAATCTCAGAATAAAAATGCTCGCACTTTGGGGTACTTGGATTGTTATGATTTCCCGATTGGTGTTGTCTGTGATTATAGTCAATATAGTACGTTGCAAGATGTCTCAAAAGTAGAAGTTGAAAATTTACTAAGAATCGCTAAAGCACAGAAAATTTGGGGTGCTTTGGTTTTTAATTCAGAAATAAAATTCAAAACGATTGGTCAAATAATTTATACAAGTTCAGAGAATCAACCTTGGTCTGAAGATAGTAATATATCACTTAGTAGGGTTATCGGGGATTTTCTTTTCTGGAAAAAACCTAAAGAATGGGAAAAATATCCCCTTTTGATAAAATTAGGTATTACAGGGATTAATTTTGGAGAAACCCTATCAGATAAAAATATATGGGGCAGGGGAGGTGGCGGAAATGCGGAGTACTTAATGGGAACAGTTCTGATTAAAGGTTTTATTGCAGGATTAGACGGAGAGATACTTTTAGCACATGAATTGGGTCATGTTTTCGGATGTTCGCATGACAAGTCAGCAGGTTATGTTATGTATCAGTATGTAAATTTGGGGTCGTCAACTTGGAGCCAAGACAGTAAAAAAGAAGTTAATGCTACATTGGATAATTTAAGTAATTCAAAATGGCTAAGAGTTTGTCCAGACATGGTGCTGAATTGGTCGTTTGCTAAGGATAGTTTAGCTTTGGTATGGCAAACAAATTATGATACAGAAGGCGATTCTTTTGCGCTTGAGTCCAGTACTGATGAACAAAAAACTTGGAATAAAATTGCTGAAATCAAAGCGAATACAAAGTTTAAATATCAAGTAAAACTACCAAGTAAACTGATTAGTCAGCAACAGACTTATTTTCGAGTTCTCCAGCGAGGAAACAACGAAATTACGTCTAATATTGCCACCATAATTATTACAGAAACTGAAGGTGAATCTCAGAATCGGGAAATTTCGATTTCTCCCAATCCATTTGATAACCAATTGATATTCAAAACAATAAAAACGAGTGTCGGCAATGTTTTTGATATTTCAGGAAGGTTTATTCAACAAATAAGTCTCCCTGACAAACAATTTACGCTTGATACATCTTCTTGGAAAAATGGGGTATATTTCATCCAATTTGATGATTCACCGACAAAGATTTTCAAGGTTGTCAAGTAGAAACTTATTCCATAAAATGCAACCAAAACGGTACATCATTAGTTAATATTTCATGACTGAAAAACAACTCAAAGAATTACTCAAACAAAAAGAATCGACTACCCTCGAATACAAAAGTAGGATTGATAATCCCTATAAAATTGCCAGAACACTTGCCGCATTTTCTAACACTTCGGGCGGCAGATTATTGGTTGGTATCAACGACGATAAATCTGTAAAAGGTTGTTCCGAATTAGAGGAAATGACCAAAATAACCATGGCTTCTCAGGAATTGGTTGACCCACCTGTGTCGCTTAGTTACACGACTGTCAACTACGAAAATTATCGGAGAGTATTAATCATTACGATTCTGGAAAGTGAGCAAAAACCCCATGAAGTAATAGATGCCAAAGGCGTAAGAAGTATCTATGTAAGAGCCAATGATGAATCTGTTCCTGTGTCGAAAGATATGATTCAAGTTCTGCAACAGTCTGATAATCAGATTGATGAAAAAATAGTTGCACAGCCGAATGTAAAATCCCTGATTTCATATTTGCGTAAAAATCAACGAATCAATGCCAAAGATTTTGCCAAATTAGTCAATATTTCCGCCTATCGAGCGGGCAAATTATTAGAATCCCTAACCTACGCTGGCATACTTCTGATGCTCTCCAAACAACGCCCAATTCAGTTTGTTTTGAAGAAATAGCGTTTTGTCCTCAAACCATCTATCAATCAATTTCGTATCTTTGACAGCCACCCGACAAATCACAGAAAATCATTCTTTCATCTTTGTCATCAGATATGAAAAAGAACAAACAGATACTCGTCAAAGAAAAACATCCTTTAGCCATTCGCTGGTTTCATTGGCTCAATTTCCCTTTACTTTTTATAATGATTTGGTCAGGAATGTTAATTTATTGGGCAAATGGTATTTATAAAATTCAGGTCGGGGAAACTGTAATTTTCAAGTTTTTTCCTCAATGGTTTTATCAATTTTTTGGGCTATCAAGACAATTAGGAAAAGGCATGGCATGGCATTTTGCTACGATGTGGCTATTCACAATCAATGGCATTTTGTATGTCCTTTACACCATTTTTTCTGGCGAATGGAGGTTTGTTTTACCCACAAAATATTCCCTAAAAGAGTCTTGGCAAGTGGTTTTGTATGATTTAGGCATTAGTAAAATCGTTCCCCCACAAGACAAATACAATGCCGCCCAAAGAATCGTATATACGCTGGTGGTAATAATGGGTTTTGGGTCAATCCTGACAGGTTGGGCGATTTTTAGACCTGTACAATTGTCTTGGCTAACGACACTTTGCGGAGGATACAAAGCTGCAAGATTAGAACATTTTGCCCTAACAATCACCTTCATGCTATTTTTTATTGTTCATATTTTGCAAGTAATCAAGGCTGGCTGGCAGAACTTTCTGAGTATGATAACAGGATTTGAAATTCTTAAAAAGTTGTGAGATATGAGCCATGAGCCATGAGTTTTTAAAAAGACTATTCCGCTCAAAGCTCACATCTCATAGCTCAAAGCTAAACAAATGAAATCAGAAGATAGATACCCCAAAAAATCTGAACATATCCGATTGGATAATTATGTCAGGCGAGATGTCATCAAAGCATTGCTTGGTTTCGGTGCAGCGAGTATCGTACCCATAGGTATATGGAAGTGGATAAACGCCAGTCCGTACCTAAACAATACACCCGCCCCTTTGCGTAAGACTTTGGAGTTTAATGAAAGATTAACTTCTAAGCTATTGTCAGACAGTCACTTAGCTCCTATTTTTTCAAAATCAGAAGCAGTGAAAAATGTGCGAGTCAATGGTAATGTAGGTTTGGCAACGCCAGTTTCGGAAGATTATAAAATCAAAATTGAATCAGGCGAAAAGAAATTTGAAGTAAGTTTAGATGAATTAAAAACTTTGCCCAAACAAGAGATTATCTTTGAATTTAAGTGTATCGAAGGTTGGTCACAGGTACAACATTGGGGCGGAGTCAGGTTTGTTGATGTAATGAATCATTTCAAAATCGGACAAAAAGACGCTGAAAATCTCTTTGAATACGTAGGCATGGAAACGCCAGATGGGCAATATTTTGTAGGAATTGATATACCAAGTGCGGTACATCCACAAACGATTTTGGCTTATGAAATGAACGGTGAACCCTTAGTTGATAAAAAACATGGCTCACCATTAAGATTAATTATTCCTGTAAAATATGGCTATAAAAGTTTGAAAAGAGTAGGCATAATAAAATTCACGGACAGCCGTCCCAGAGATTATTGGGCTATGTATGGCTATGATTATTTTGCGGGACTTTGAGATTAAGATTGCCCAACCATAAGTTTAGAAATAAGTCATTAAAACCAAAAACATTAACAATTTATGAACATGAGTATCATGAGTCGAATCACCATTGTAATCCTTCTTATTGCCGTATTTTTTTCTGAAAAAAGTCTTGCACAAAAAACAGGCGGAGGAGAATTGAACCCAGGTATTTTTACGAATGAAAAATCTTTGGAAAAATTTAAAGATATGCGTTTTGGATTAAGTATCCATTGGGGACCAAACGTAAATGCTGAAAAAGAAATTAGTTGGTCAAGAGGCAAAGAAACCCCAAAAGATGTTTATGATGCTTTGTACAAACAGTTTAATCCCACAAAATTCAATGCTGATGAATGGGTGAAATTTATCCAAGAAGTTGGAATGAAGTATGTTCTTTTTACTTCAAAACATCACGACGGATTTTCGATGTGGCATTCTGATTATTCAAATTATGATATTGCTGCTACGCCTTTCAAAAGAGATATTTTAAAAGAATTAAGCGATGCTTGTCAGAAAAAAGGTGTTGTTTTTGGAACGTATTACTCAACACTTGACTGGTATCACCCTGATTATCAACCATACGACCACGGTGGACCAGGAGATATTTTCCCAAAATTTAAAGATACGCCTAACCAAAGTCGTTATTGGATTCATGCAAAAAATCAAGTTCGGGAATTGATTACAAAATATAATTCCCAAATTATCCAGTTTGATGGAGACTGGGATTCTACATGGACACACGCCATTGGGAGTGATATGTACCTGTATATCCGCAAACTAAATGACGGTGTTTTGGTGAACAGTAGAACAGATAAAGGTCGTTATCCGCCAGCACCATACAAAAAAAATGAGCCGTGGAGAGCGGATATTTTTGCGGGAGATTTTGAAGAAAGAGAGCGAATAACAGAAAACTTTGGAGAAGGAGTTACTAATGTGCTGGGGAAGTCTCAAAATCCTTGGCAAGCATGGGTAACGGTGGATAAATCTCAATGGTCTTGGAAGCCCAATCCAAATTTGTTATCCTCACAAGAAATTATCATTGATTTACTGAAAACGATTGGAGATGATGGCAATTATTTGATAAATATCGGACCTCGCCCAGACGGCACTTTTGAACCAATTATTGTTGCGAATATGCAAAAAGTAGGAGCGTGGGTAAAGGCACACGGAGAAGCAATTTACGGAACAAGGGGCGGTAATTTTGTAGAAGAAGGGAAGTTTACGAGTACCCAAAAAGGCAAGACAACCAATTTGTTTGTTTTTGATAATGCGATGGAACAGATTGTATTGAAAAATAGCAAACAGAAATTATTATCCGTTAAAAATGAAAAAGGACAAGTCATTGATTTTAAGCAAGTTGGTGAAAATATTACTTTGAAATTGGAGAAAAATACAGACTTTGTGAAGATGTATAAATTAGAGTTTTAGATTTCTCAATCCAAACAAAAAACACCATCCGTTTCGGCAGATGGTGTTTTTTTGTTTGGGAGGGTATGATGTTATTTTTTTATATTGATTGGTATGGCTTTGCGTGAATACTAATTGGCAGAAGTATTCAAACTTCTGATAATTTCTTCTACTTTTTGGATAGAAAGCCCAAAAGATTTTGCGATAATCTCAGGAGTAATGCCATTTTGAATCAACCCTTTAACATAGTTAAAAGTTACATTCTCTGTTGCTTCCATTCGGATTTGTTGATCGACAGTCATAAATTTTTGTGTTACAGTTGTTGAAACTTTTGTAAAAATAATCATTAACTCATTGGTTGTCAAGTCTAATGTATTTTTCATGTATAAAATTACAGTTGCCATGTATTCTGTATCATTCATCGCTTCAACTGCTTTGAGACAGTCAACAATAATCGACTCTAATGCCAATAGCTTTTTCTCTTCGTCTCGACTATGTTTCAT
>JAAFJL010000177.1 GCA_013298865.1 Cytophagales bacterium
AGAATAACTTTACTGCAAAGACGGAAAGAGGTTATATTCCTCCCTTGCGGTTATCTTAAAATTCCAACAATATGCTCAAAAAACCAGTCTATATGGATTACAATGCTACAACTCCTGTTGATTTACGGGTGTTGCAAGAAATGTTGCCTTGGTTTTCTGAAAATTTTGGGAATGCTGCTTCTCGCACTCACGTTTTTGGTTGGAAAGCCGCCGAAGCCGTTGATATTGCTCGTCGGCAAATTGCAGATTTAATTGGTTGTTCAGACAAAGAGATAATCTTCACGAGTGGAGCGACTGAATCTAATAATTTAGCCTTGAAAGGTGTCTTTGATACACATCGAAATAAAGGCAATCATATCATTACAATTCAGACAGAACATAAAGCAGTATTGGATGTTTGTCTGCATCTTGAAAACCTCGGAGCAAGCGTAACTTATTTAAAACCAGATAATAACGGTCTAATTTCTGCCAAAGAAATAGAAGAGGCGATTCGTCCAGAAACAATTTTGGTGTCGGTCATGTATGCAAATAATGAGATTGGAGTGATTCAACCAATTGCAGAAATCGCCGAAGTTTGTCGAAAAAACAAAGTCATTTTCCATACGGATGCTACTCAGGCTGTCGGAAAAATTGAGACAAATGTCCAAAAAGAAGGAATTGATTTAATGAGTTTTACAGGACATAAAATTTATGGTCCAAAAGGAATTGGTGTTTTATACGTCAAGAAAAAAATAAATTTGATTGCTCAGATAGACGGCGGAAAACACGAAAGAGGTTTACGTTCGGGAACATTGAATGTACCAGGAATTGTAGGTTTGGGAAAAGCCTGTGAAATTGCCCAAGCCGAAATGACCTCAGAAAGGGTAAGATTGCATCAGTTACGAAGCCGTTTAGAATCAAATATACTGGACAATATCCCAGATAGTTTTGTACACGCAATTCTCAGCCCACGTTTAGACCACCTTTCTAACATCTGTTTTCCAAAAATTGATGGCGAAAATTTTCTGATGAGCCTTAGGGATTTAGCCGTTTCGAGTGGTTCTGCTTGTACCTCAGCATCAGTAGAGCCATCTCATGTTTTAAAAGCGTTGAATATTGATGATAATTCAGCTTATTCTTCTATACGTTTCAGCCTTGGCAGATTTACCACTCAAGAAGAAGTTGATTTTGCAATTGGCTATATTAAAAAATGTTATGATGCTATTCTATCTCATTAAAGAATAATAACTAAAAATATACAAAATATGTACTGATTATGGCTAAATAATGCCATTTTAAAAATAGAAAAAAAAGCTCTCCATATTAAAAATTTGAGAGCTTTTCTTTATGCCTGATTTTCAGATAGTTATCTCAAAACCATCATCACCATATCAATAATTCCAAAAAGTTGTTGGGTCGTGGGGCGGGCTTTGCCTAAGATGCGTAAACCACCAAGATTGCATTGCACAAAATCAGCTAAACTTTCGGGTGAAGCGGGGTTTTGAATTTCGCCTTTTGCTTGACCTTCTTTGATAATTTCAGTCAAAAGACTTTTCATATTTATTAAATTATCACAAACTACGTTCACTACGTCCTCATCATGCGGGAGCATTTCGAGGGTAGCGTTGGTCATAAAACAGCCTTTATTTTCTGAGTCAGTTAAGGATTCTGTCACTAAATGAGTTAGTATTTTTCTTATTTTTTCAGAACTAATAGTCTCATTTTCAATTAATTGCCTTAACGTACATTGATTAATATCTCTGTACGATTCTAAGGATTGTAGGTAGAGATGATGTTTATCGCCAAAGGTGTCATACAGACTGGCTCGATTAATTCCCATAGAATCCACCAAATCTTGCATAGAAGTATCATGGTACCCTTTTTTCCAAAAGGTATTCATCGCTCCTTCAAGGGCTTTTTCTTTGATAAATTCTTTATTTCTTGCCATTATATTTATTTTGATTCATACAAAAATAGCCCTATTTCAGAATAAATATTCCAAAATAGGGCAAATTTTTCAGATTGATAATAATTTACAATTTACGTTTTTGTTAGTAAATAGTGTTCTTACATTTTAACTGATGTTACGCACAGCCGATAGCTAACAGCCAAATGCCAACAGCCCTTTATTACCACTGCACACCTGTTCCACCGTCAACCAAAAGCTCTGAACCCGTTACGTAAGAGCTATCATCCGAGGCAAAAAATACCGCTGCATTCGCTATTTCGCTTGCTTCACCGAAACGTCCCATCGGGATTTTAGGAATAAAACCTGCCGCAAAAGCCGATAATTGCTCATCGTCCATACCTAATTTGCTGTAAATGGGTGTACTGATTGCCCCTGGACTGATGGTGTTTGCTCTGATTTTTCGTGGAGCTAATTCTACCGCCAACGTTTTTGCTAAATGAATCAAAGCTGCCTTTGAAGCGCCGTAGGCACTGTTTCCAGCCATCGTGTTGTGTCCCAAGAATGTTCCGTTAAAGATAATCGAAGCACCTTCAGTTAATTGTGGAAGCAATTTTTGAACGGTAAAAAATGCTCCTTTGAAATTGATGTTCATATTGGCATCGTACATTTCTTCGGACATATCTGCCAATGGTGAAAATTGAGCCACACCTGCATTGTAAAAAACGATGTCGATTTTCTCGGAAATAGCCGCTGGCAACGCCTTGATGTCTTCCATTTTACTGGCATCACTCACGATTCCACGAGTGCCATTCCCTAATTTTTGAGCCGCCTCTGCAACCGCAACTGCATTACGCCCCGTGATGATAACTTTTGCACCTTCTTTGATAAATGCCTCGGCAGTAGCATACCCGATACCGCTATTTCCGCCCGTAATAAGGGCAGTTTTTCCTTGTAACTTGTTCATTTTGTGAGAGTTATTTAGTTTACTTATTTTGGAATAATCATTCCAATAATACTTAAAAATTAATCGCAAGTATTACTATTTGCGATTATTATTCGACAAAGGTAAAGGAAATATTTTGTTTTGGAATGATTGTTCTAAAATAATTTTTATAAATTTACTTAAAATTTAACTCTTATGACTCAACCACATTTAGAACCTCTAAATATCACCGACCCTTATTTACCACAATACCATTTTGTGGCTGGTAATAGAATGAACGACCCGCAACCTTTTTATTGGGAAGGGAAATATCACGTTTTTTTTAATCATCACAAACATCCAACTATCCGAAAAGCCTGCCGTGGTCATGCTACGAGTGAGGATTTGGTGCATTGGAAATTGGAGAAAATGGCTTTTGAACCCACTGAAAATGGGGCTGATAGGAATGGCTGTTGGACGGGTAGTTTTTTGAAAATTGGAAATATATTTTACACTTTTTATACGGGTTGTGTTTCCAGAGAAAACCCTCTAATTCAAACCCAAAACATGGCAACGAGTCATGATTTGATACATTGGGAAAAGCACCCGAAGCCCTTGAATGTTACAAAACCTACACACGTAGATGCTGGGGAATGCTGGCGAGACCCTTTGGTTTGGCAAGAAAATGACACTTTTTTGATGTTATTAGGCTCTGAAAATGAGGCAGATAACACGCCAATGTCTTTGCTTTATACTTCAAAAAACCTTACTGATTGGGAATTTGATAGCGTTTTTTCTAAGGATGAAGATACTCGTTTAGGTTATCGAATGGAATGCCCTGATTTCTTTGCTTTGAAAGATAAACACTTACTGTTATCATGCGAAGATATTGAGCCTTTTATGGATATGTTTTACAGGATTGGAAGGCTGGAAAATAAGGTTTTCGTTACTGAAAAAAGTGGAAATATTGACTTGGGGATGTTGTATGCCGCCAAAACATTGATTGATGATAGAAACAGACGAATCCTGTTTGGCTGGGTTTTTCCTTCTCGAAGTAATCCAGATTTAGAAAAAGCCAAATGGAGTGGTGCATTGTCATTGCCGAGAGAATTGAGTTTGAATGAAGATAATACACTCATAATCAAGCCAGTAGAAGAATTAAAAGCAATACGAAAAGAGGAAGTTATTGTTTCTTCAAATACCTTACATTCACTACGGGGAGATTGTCTTGAAGTAATTATGGAGGTAGAAATATCGGACGATGGCATTTTTGAAATTATGCCTTATTATTCAGAAAATAACGCTCATAATTTTGCACTTTTAATTGATAAGAAAAATCAAACTATCAACAATAAGCCCTTCAAATTTGAGGAAAGTACGCTACTCCATCTTTTTATTGATAGGTCGATTGTAGAATTATTTTTTGATTATAAAGTGAGTTATACTGATAATTGCTACGATTATGACCTTGAAGATACTTGTTTGAATATCAATATTTTGGAAGGGAATATTGAGATAAAGAAGATTGAGGCGTGGAAATTGGGGGGGTCCTAAAAATAACTTTTAATTGCTTTTTATGGTAAATCCTATAAGGTTTTCGAAAACCTTATAGGATTCCAAAGTTAAATCTACACCAACCCAAACCAAGGCACATATCCATCCACAAAATGTTCGGTATGAATGTTATTTTTGTTGATTCCTATACTATGGAAAAATGGATTATATTTTTCAAATAATACCTACTTCAAAACTTTTCTCAACTGTCTTTCAATTACCTCAACAGCTTCTCTGATAGCGATGGGATTATCATAGAAATCAGTATGCTCGTATTGGTTGAGCCAAACAATTTTCTTATTACTGTTACTCAAATTATCAAAGGCGATTTTTGTACCATCTGGCAAAAACTGTTTTTCACTCGCTATCATAATGACGGGTACATCTACTTTTTTAGATGAAACTATCCCGTCGTAGGTTAGCCATTTTTCCCAACTCATGACCGAAAAATTATTCTTCCAAGTTGCCAAAGCTCCTCTTCCGCTTTTGGCATAATAATCAACAGGGAAAAACATGGCAGCTTCCATATTGTTAGGGTCGTAGGCAGGTACGTAGTCTGATATGCCCGTTTCAACAAATTTTTTCTGAGCCAGCTGTGCCTTTTCAATCCTCATTTTAATTCCCTCTTCGCCACCGTAGAATAATTTTGCCGTTTCGGGGGTCATCAACCAAGCGGCTATGGTAACTACCGATTTGATGCGTGAATCTTCGCTTGCGGCTTGCAACATATACGCCCCACTCGCACAAACACCCAAACCACTGATGTTGGTTGCGTCCACGTAAGGCAATGATTGTAAGTAAGTTACTGCATTTTTAATGTCTTGTACTTTGGCTTCATGGTTTTCGTATTCACGGGGTTGTCCTTCACTTTCGCCAAAATAGCGGTGGTCAAAAGCCAATGTAACAAACCCTTTTTCGGCTAATGCCTTGGCGTAAAGCCCTTGCATTTGTTCTTTTACGGTTGTCCAACTGCCGTCCACAATGATAGCTGGGTATTGTTGAGTTGCATCAAATTGGGCAGGTGTGAAAATGTTGCCCACAATTGTTAAACCCTCACTCTGGAATTTTACCACCTGCATTTGTGGCTTATTTTTAACAATTTCTATTGTTTTTATTGGAGTCTCAACTTGCAAAGCATTTGCTGAAACGGTATCAAAATTTAGAATTTCCATTGTTTTAGTATTTTAGTAAAGCGTTATTTTAATTCAAGATTTCCTTCTGCGTATTTCAGATTATACTTGAATGAATCAATACGCCAGCCATTTTGTGTCTTCACCAAGTGCAAATCATAACTACCATTGAAAGTGCGAGTATTCCCATTCAAGGCAGTTTTTTTGTAGTGTGTAGCGGCTGAATAACAGTACACATCGGCAGTATCGCCTTTTAAAGTAACGGCTTGATTTCCCGCCAAATGAAAAACTGCATCCAATCCAGAAAATCCATTTTGCCACATATCACATAATTCCTTGGCAGACATTTTTTTAACGTCTGGCATTCCCAACGAAACCATATCTACCACCACATCCGAGGCAAAAACTTCTTGTTGTAAGGCTACCCAATTTTGAGCATCTGTGTAGTTAAACAAGCGATTCACTGTTTCGATAATCTGTTCTCTGATACTGAAATTTTCCATTGTCTTTGAATTTTTATTTTGTGAAAAAGAAATTAGGGTGATTGAAAAAAAGATGATTGAAAAAAAGAGCTTTTTCATAATTGATTGATTTTTAGGTTTGTAAGTAACAGCATTCTATGAAAAATGCTGTTACTTACAAATTGGAGTTTTTATTGCAAAGTCAAGTTTCCTTCTGTGTACAGTAAGTTGAATTTGAATTTATCAATTCTCCACCCTTGCGATGTTCTAATAAGGTTTAGGTCATAAGTACCATTAAACTTGCGAGTATTTCCATTTAAAGCTGATCTTTTAAAATGTGTTGCTGTTGAATAGCAAACAACTTTTGCCGTGTTACCTACTACATCAATCTCATGGTTTCCTACCAAGTGAAAAACTGCATCCAAATCTTTAAGCCCATCAGCCCACATATCAGTTATGGCTTTTGCGGTCAAATTTTGAACCGAAGGCATACCCATCGAAACCATGTCAAACTCAACATTTGGAGCAAAAACTTCCGTTTGTAATCTTGACCATTGCTTGGCATCGGTATAGTTAAAAAGTTTGTTAACGGTTTCCTTTACTACTATGTCTTCGTAAGGGCTAACTTCTTGTTCTTTGTTGCATGATGAAAGAGATAATAAAAGAACTGCCGAGAATAAAAGTAACTTTTTCATTGTTTTTTGATGTTTAAGTTGTTGAAAAATTGATTTTAAAAATATTTATTTAATTTGTTGATTATGAATAATTTACAACTTTATTCCAAATGCTTTTGCCATCACTTGCTGATTGAAATATTCTACATATTCAACCACTTTTCCGTTTTCTAATCTGAAAGTCCCGAGATAATCATTTTCGTATCTGTCTCCTCCTTTTACTTCAATTTCTCCTCTAAACTTGACAAAAAAGAAGTTGGGGTCTTCGGTTGCAAAGATTTGGCGTGGAAATTTCATTTGTCCAAAATTGGCAGTAAGACCACTGTATTGTTTATAAATACCTTCCGCACCATCAAAACTTTTGGGGAAACCTTCTGGTGAATACGGATTGAGCTGACGACCATTTTCGGCAAATACTTCTTTGAGCATTTCAAATTTTTGTGTTTCTAAGGCGATAAAAAAATTATCTACTACTTGACGATTTTTAGCCATTGTATTTTCCATGATTGTAAGAGATTTTGATTTGAAATTAGTTTGTGAAAAAATAGTAAAATTGATTGATGAAAGGGCAATTAAGAGAATGAGCTTTTTCATAATATTATGATTTTTAGTTTGTTATAAATTATTTTTCTTTTTTGATGATACAAAGTTCGCTCGAATTTTAAAGGTTTTAATAACAAAAATCAAAGCAAGAATGACGAAAAACAAAGGCTTGATTTTTACAGGTATCGCCCCACTGCGTATGAGATTAAATTGTTTGTAATTGTATATTCGTAATAAAATTTTACCGATGAATTACTGTACCTAAAATCATATTCTATCCGAACTACGTTGGGTCTATCATTGAAGCCGATGAGACGAATTTCATAAAATCGACCATTGGCTCTAATAACTTCGGGTGTTAAAAAGCGATTCATGATATCCGCACTGCCTTTATAAATTCGTCCAATATCATCAAATTCGGCATTCTCGGCAAAGGCATTACGAGCTTCTGTTTCATTACCTGCATTGAGGGCATTTGTCAAACGGCGGGCAGCTTTTACCACATTTGTATCAAGTCCCGTGGGAATGGTGGCGAGTGAGCCAGCAATGGGTGAAATAGTGGTTGACGAATTGTTTGAATTGCCATTATTCGTAACAGTGTTTTCAGAAGACGTTGAAGTATTAGGTTCAATAATTTCTGAACTACAAGAAGTTGCCAAAAATAGTGTTGCAACTGTGTAAAGGATTTCGATTTTATTTTTCATAATGTTTTGATATTTAATTTGTTATGAATTATTTTTCTTTTTTGATGATACAAAGTTCGCACGAATTTTAAAGGTTTTAATAACGAAAAACAAAGCAAGAATGACGAAAAACAAAGGCTCGTTTTTTATTTTTCTGTAAACAAAAAATCACTTCCTGCACGACTATCCCTGTGGCATTGCACACAATTGAAACGTACTACATCAAGACCTCTATTTGCTCCGTCCGTCAATGCTGGCAAAATGCCATTTGGGTTCAACTGATAGTTGGTTTGAGGGTCAAAATCAATATTTATATACTCAAAATCACCACCATTAGGGTTGTAGCCTCTTTCTCGCTTCACCATGATGTGTACATTGATAAGCTGCCCCCGTTGTCCATTATTATTCTGAAAACTACGGATAGCAAAAACGTGACCTGCCCTCAGCGTTTCGCTGGGGCGTTTATTGGTGAAAATATCTCGAATAGAATTGATTTCTGTTTGATTAAAACGAGTACCGAAAGGATTGCCCGTGATACTCAAATCACTGGGTTGTGCTACCAAAATAGCACTGTCCAAAGTTGCCTGTGTGAAAATGGGTCTAATCTGCGAGTTGGCTATTACGCTATTATCGGGAGTGATAACATCAGCCTCTTGGTTATTGCATGATACTAAACTCATCGTTACAGTAAACAGCGATAAAGTAGATGATACGAGTAAGACTTTCATGATTCTTTGATTTGAAATTTCTAAAAAATAAAAGCCACCTAATGCTAAGTGGCTTACATATCCGCTTTTGATGATACAAAGTTGCGGCTATACGAAGGGTTTTAGATAACAAAAATCAAAGCATGAATAACGAAAATCAAAGACGACTTACTTCTCTGAATTGGGCGGGAGTTAAATCAGTATTTTTCTTGAAAAAACTACCAAAATGCGTGGCTTCGCTGAACCCTAAACGGTAGGCAATTTCTTTGATACTATTATCGGTTTGTGACAAGAGCGATTTGGCAGTAACCACAATTTTGTCTTGTACAACTTGCTTGGCTGTACTGCCCGTGATGCGTTTAACGATAGCGTTGAGATAATTAGGATGGATATTTAGTTGTTCGGCATAGTAAGACGTAGCAAAATAATCAGCTCGAATATCAGTTTGGTTAAAGCACTTATCAATCAAAGATTGGTAGCGACTGAGGAGGGTAATATCTGTTTGGCGGTTTTGTTCAGTACCTTCAAATTGGGTTTGAGTATCGGTTGTAAAACGTTTGATACTCAATAAAATAAGGTGTAAATAGTTTTCGATAAAAGCAAATTTATCTGAATGCTCACTGTTGTATTCTTCAATAATTTGTTCAAATTTTTTTGACAAAAAATCAATTTTATCACTTGGAACATTCAGATAAAATGTTTGGTCTAATTTCAAAAAAGGAAAGTCAATTAACAAGTTGTTATAAAAATGACATTTTGAGATAAAATCCTGAGTAAATATGACATATTGCCCTTCCCAATCGTTGTCAATGTCCCACGAAATCAGTTGATAAGGAGAATTAAAAACGATATTGGCTTTAAAATCCTTGATACCATTCCAGTTATGGGAAGTTCCATCAAGCAATAAACCAACGGCATAAAACTCATGCTTAAATGGTTCAACTATTCGCTTGACTGTGGGCATATTTTGAGCAAAAGTACGGGCATCAAAATCTTCATGCTTCGGTAATGGTATGTTGGTATGTTGGGAATAATCTGCGAGGGTATCTATGTATTTCATCATAATTTCTTTTCTTAATAAAACTCAAAAAATTATGAAATGTTAGAAATCATCATGTTACACCAACCCAAACCAAGGCACATAACCATCCACAAAATGTTCGGTATGGATGTTATTTTTGTTGATTCCTGCGATGTGTAAATTATCAAAAACACACTCTTTTAGGCTGTCTGGACCGCATACGTAGTAATTTGCTCCTGAATTTACTTCCAAATCTTCAATCCCAATTCGCTTTTGACCCGATAAGAAATGTTGGCATTCAAAATTAGAATATTGCTTTGTCAGAGCATCTATTTCGTTTTTGAAAATGATACTATTTTCACTTTTATTGGCATACAAAAGTTTGATGTTCGCCTTTGGATTTTTATTCAAAATATCCTTGATCATGCTGTAAAGCGGTGTGATGCCACTTCCGCCCGCTACCATTATAGTTTTTTCAGATTTGATTGCCTTAAAATCTCCTACTGGATAAAGTGACTCAATGGTATCACCAATTTTTGCTTCATTATAAAACCAATGCGAAACTTCTCCTTTCAATTTTACGGTAATCCTCAAAAAATCATCTCCTGGCGTTGAGCTTAATGAGAAACAACGATTATGCGTTCTGCCTTTTACTTTTACTCGCACCGTTAGGTGTTGTCCAGATTCGTAGGCATAAAAAAGTTGGTCGGAAGGTTTAAAATATAGAGAAACTATATCGTTCGTTTCTTTTACTAAATTGCTGATAGTCAGATTCTTATATTTTGTATTATCTATCATCACGGCATCTTTTCGTTCGTGAATATCTTGGAAGAGATGACTTGTATCGTTCAATTCTGTTCCACAAAGAATATCCCAAAATCTGAAAAACAGACCATAATTTCCATTGTATTGTGTATGATGCAAACTGTGGTTGGTGGCAGTCACCAACATATTAAAACCTGGGACTTTGCTAAAAAAACCTGGGAATAACTCCAATCCCAGATGTGATTTTAAGTTATTGAACGTACCCAAAACTTGTACTATACCTAATGCTGACATGGATATTGGCATTAGTATTGACAAGGGTAACATCCATACGGTGAGCATAACGGCTTCAACGACATGAAACGACGTTGAAGTGTAGGGGTTCACATCGAGACTTCTATGATGTAAGGCATGAACGTACTTATAGAATCTTGGTTGGTGCATGATTCTGTGAGCCCAATAAAACCAGCCATCAGAAATCAACACCATTATTATCACCGTAAGCACCTCATACCCTC
>JAAFJL010000181.1 GCA_013298865.1 Cytophagales bacterium
TTTTGCCCAAAATACGGCAGATTCTCTTTCAAAAAATACTTTACTCTCTGTTGAAATGCTCTCGGATACTGGTCTGATAAAAGCTGATACTTTGGTGGATAATCAGTATTATTCAAAGGAGAAAACTCTTTCCAAAAGCATAGATTCTTTGCCAGAAATTAAGATTAAGAAAAATATACCCTTGTTGATTTTAGCAGTTTATACTGGGTATTATATTTTTGGGGTAAATGCCAATGAATACCATATTGGGAGTAAAACCTATTTTGGAGTTAGGCGATTAGCCCCTTATATTTTGAAAACCAATGATGATATTGCCATAGATTTGTACGGAAAACACCGCCAGACAAGACCAATTTACGTAGGTTTAATGATTGGAGGATATGCTATGACGATTGTTGGACTCATTTATTCAATCAATAATTCTTTGGGTAGAAGACAGGCTTATTCAGGAGAAGCATACATTTACGCAGGTTTAGGAATGATGGCAGGTTCAATAGCAGTAAGAATTAGTAGTTTCAGAAACCTCAGAAAAAGCGTAACCAGATACAACGATTTACGAAAGATTTCCTACAATCTGCAACCTTCATCTTCAAGTCTGGGGTTGAGTTTTTCGGTGGGATTTTGAAGAAAGTTGTTGAAGTTTGAATTGTAGAATTGTTGTTTCAGGACAATTCTACAATTCAAACTTCAACAATTCAAGAAAACTATCTTTTATGAATATCTGACCCACCCGAAGATGACGAAGATACGACTCTCGCACCACCTGAGTGAAAAACATCGCTACCACCCGAAGCCGAAATACTGATTTCTTTCACGGCATTTACGTGAGCATCCGAACCACCCGAAGCTGAAACTTTGCAGAAATTAGTCTTCAAATCCGATGCTTTCAAATCACTTCCGCCCGAACAAGTTCCTTTAAAAACCGTTGCTGTTCCCCTCAAAACGGCATCTGAGCCTCCGCTTGCTTCACAAGTTAGTTCGTCTGCGTCTAATTCCAATTTAGCATCTGCTCCACCGCTTACTTTCAAGTTCAATTTGATTAAATCTAATTTCCCTTCCGAATAAACATCAGAACCACCCGAAGCCGTCAAATTATTGAGGTCTTTGAAAGTTACATACGCTTTCATGGGTTTAGAATTTTTCCAAGACCAGTTCCAATTTCCAGAAAGGTGAATTTCTAAAACATCGCCTTTCATTTCAACGACGATTTTTTCGATTTTATCTTTATCCGCCTCAATCGTAACACCCTCTGTACTGCCTTGTTTAAGGTATAAATCTATCCCACTCCAAACGCTAATTCCCTTAAAACCAGAGACTTTACGTTGTTCAGAGATTATTTGTCCGAAAGAATTTTGAGCCATTATCATCAATAATAAAGCTACTGAAAAAAGTTTAGTGTAAGTTTTCATAACGGTATTTGTTTATTTTTTGAATGTATGCTGAAATGTTCAATGAAGATACGATTTAACAAATCGTGTTACATAACAATTAGATGTTAGTTTTAAAACAAAAGTTGCACGTAACTTAAAAAATGATTGAGTAATTTTGTGGTTAGATTAGACATTTAGTAAAGAATCAGTCAAACTAAAGATAGCACAAAGATTTGACGGGTACACGCAATACGGATTTGTAGCAATAAAATTAAAAATCTGTTTAAATCCGTGCTTGAAAATCCGTGTCATCCGTGTGCGAATTTAATAACCAAAATTGCAATAAATTTTCATCATGCAACAAGACATTATAGTAATAGGCGGGGGAATTGTGGGCTTGGCAACGGCACTAAGAATCAAAGAAACACGACCAGATTTAAAAGTAATTGTACTGGAAAAAGAACGGGAAGTCGCTGTGCATCAGACTGGTAACAATTCTGGCGTGATTCACTCTGGGCTTTATTACAAACCAGGGTCACTCAAGGCAACTAACTGTATCAAAGGGTATCATCAGCTCATTGAGTTCTGTGAGCAAGAAAATATTCCTTACGAAATTACGGGGAAAATTGTGGTGGCATCAAAACCAGAACAACGCAAGCAATTAGAAGATTTGTATGTTCGTGGACAGCAAAATGGTTTGGGTGGTTTGAAAAAACTAAGCCTTGCCGAAATGAAAGAATACGAACCTCACGTTACGGGCGTTGAGGGTATGTGGGTACCCCAAACAGGCATTGTTGACTACAAAGTTGTTTGCCAAAAATATGCCGAAAAACTACGCTCATTGGGGACTGACCTACATTTTGGTGAAAAAGTAGTGAGTATCGCCAAGGGACATTCGCTTTCAATCGTGAAGACAGAACACAATGTTTTTGAAACAAAACTCATCATCAATTGTGCAGGTTTACAGTCTGACCAAGTGGCTCAGATGAGTCAGGATGAAAAAATTAATCTTAGAATTGTGCCTTTCCGTGGGGAATATTTCAAACTTCGTCCTGATAAAGAATATTTAGTCAAGAATCTTATTTATCCAGTGCCAGACCCGAATTTTCCATTCTTGGGCGTACACTTTACCCGTATGATGAAGGGCGGCGTAGAAGCTGGACCAAATGCAGTTTTGGCATTTAGAAGAGAAGGTTACAAAAAATTAGATGTTGATTTCAAGGAACTTTGGGACACCCTCGCTTGGCCTGGGTTTCAGAAAGTTGCCTTTAAATATTGGCAAATGGGTCTGGGCGAAATGTACCGCAGTTTCTCGAAATCGGCTTTCACGAAGGCATTACAAGAATTAATTCCAGAAATTCAAGAAAGTGATTTGGTCGAAGGCGGAGCAGGTGTTAGAGCCCAAGCCTGTGACCGCTCAGGAGGATTATTAGACGATTTTGCCATCATCGAAGACGAAAAAGTTATCAATATTTGTAACGCACCTTCGCCAGCAGCCACTTCTTCGTTATCAATCGGCGAGACTGTCAGTATCATGGCACTGAAACGTTTTTAACTTGTAGGGGTTGTGTAAAAAGTCTAAAGTTAAAAGTTGAAAGTATTTTCCGCCAAATAATATTCCGAAATAGTCTTTGAAATCTTATTCTAAGGTATATTATTGGGAAATATTCAATTTTACAGAATAATATTTCTGCTTAAAACTTTTAACCGAGCGACGGTCGCTCATAGACTTTAGACTTTTTACACACCCCCTACAAATCAAGCATTTATAAAAACCAACAATGAATTACTTATCAGCAGAAAACATTTCCAAAAATTTCAACGAACGTTGGCTTTTTAAAAACATAAATTTTGGTATTCTAAAAGGCGACAAAGTGGCTTTGGTGGGGCAAAATGGCTCGGGCAAAACTACTTTGATGAACGTTTTGGCGGGATTGATTCCTTCAGACGAAGGCTCTGTCAGTATTCGTAAGGGAATTACGGTGGGGTATTTGCCCCAAAATCCAGAATTCAATGAAAAATTATCGGTAATTGATACTCTTTTTCAAGGAGATTCGCCTTCGATTCAAGCCATGAAGGCTTATGAAAATGCTCTCGCTCACCACGACGATGACAAACTATCGGAGGCAATCGAACTCATGGACAAGTACCAAGCATGGGATTATGAGAGTAAAGTAGAGCAAATTCTGGGGAAATTGGGCATTCATAATTTCGACAAAATTATCTCAGAGCTATCGGGCGGTCAACGCAAGCGAGTAGCCATGGCAAAGATTTTGATTGAAGAACCAGACCTTATCATCATGGATGAACCAACCAACCACTTGGATTTGGAGACAATCGAGTGGCTGGAACAAACCCTTTCTGCACAAAGTATTACGCTACTTTTAGTAACCCACGATAGATATTTCTTGGATAGAGTTTGTAACAATATTGTGGAATTGGACGGTGGTAAAGTTTTCCCGTACAAAGGAAATTATGGATATTTCTTAGAGAAAAAAGCAGACCGTGAAGCCATGGAGTCTGCAAGTATCGACAAAGCTAAAAACACCCTTCGTACCGAGTTGGAATGGATGCGGAGACAACCCAAAGCTCGTGGTACAAAAGCCCAATATCGGATTGATGCCTTCCATGAATTAAAGGATAAGGCTTCCCAAACAAAGGATACTTCTAAGGTACAGCTAAATGTGCAGATGACACGCCAAGGAAGTAAGATTTTGGAGATTGACGATTTGTCGAAAGCCTTTGATAATCAGAAGATTATCTCACATTTTTCTTATACTTTCAAGAAAAAAGACCGTATCGGAATCATTGGAAAAAATGGAGTTGGGAAGTCCACTTTTTTGAATATTATTACCCAAAATCTTCGTCCAGATTCGGGGAAAGTTACCACTGGAGAAACCATTGTTTATGGGTATTATGAACAGGGAGATTTGGAATATAAACCTGGACAGAGAGTTATTGATATTGTTACTGAAATTGCCGAATACGTGACTTTGGGCAACGGACAAACCATTACTGCAAGCCAATTTTTGACCCATTTTAAGTTTGAAACTAAAGTACAATATACGATGGTGGAAAAACTTTCGGGGGGAGAAAAACGTCGTTTGGCTTTGATGAGAGTTTTGATTAAAAATCCTAATTTTCTGATTCTGGATGAGCCTACCAACGATTTGGACATTCAGACATTGAACGTTCTGGAGGATTTCTTAATGGATTTTGGGGGATGTTTGGTACTGGTGAGTCACGACCGCTATTTTATGGATAAATTGGTAGAACACCTTTTTGTATTTGAAGGCGAAGGTAGAATCAGAGATTTTCCAGGCAATTATACGGATTATCGTGAAGCCATTGAAAATAATGAGTTTGCGATTGAGGATAATTCAAAAGAGAGAAAATCTATCACCGATAGCGAGCAACCTAATCAGAAATCAAAGCATAATTTATCTGAATCTGTTCAAGCACCAAAACGGAAAATGTCTTTTAAAGAACAGAAAGAATTTGAAGGATTAGAAACCGAAATGGCACAAATGACAAGCCGTAAAGATTTGTTAACCAATCAGTTAAGTGCTGGAGAAGGCTCTCACCAAGAAATTGCTGCTTGGGCAAAAGAGATTGAACAAATCACCGAAAGTTTGGACGAAAAAGAATTACGCTGGCTCGAATTGTCCGAAATGGCATAGAGCAATTAATCAGTCGTTACAGTTTTTTTATCGACTTATTAACTTAAAACTTATCGACTAATCATACCCATGACAAAACCGCAAAAATTTATACTCTTTCTTCTGGCTTGTGTGCAGTTCACGAACATCATGGATTTCATGATTATGATGCCAATGGGTCCTATCCTGATTCGGGCTTTCAAGACTACTCCACAAGGGTTCAGTTTTTTGGTTTCGGTATATTCAATCAGTGCAGGGATTTCGGGTTTTATCTCTGCATTTTTTGTAGATAAATTTGACCGTAAAAAAATTCTCATTACAGCTTACGTCGGTTTCTTGATTGGCACTTTCCTTTGTGCTATTGCCCCTACGTACGACCTCCTGATGGTTGCTCGTATTGTAGCAGGAATTTTTGGAGGAGTGCTTGGGTCACAGGTATTATCTATTGTTGGCGATACCATCGGTTACGAACATCGGGCAGAGGCAATGTCTTTCATCATGGCGGCATTTTCTACGGCATCTGTCGTGGGTGTGCCTGTGGGAATGTGGTTGGCGTCTGAGATTTCTTGGCACGTTCCTTTTGTCTTTGTGGTGGCGATTGGTTTAATCAATTTAGTACTGATTTACAGATACTTACCTTCCGTAACGAGCCATATTCATACTTCAAAAGAAAAACCAAATCCTTTTGCTGTAATAACCAATATTGCCCAAGATTCTAATCAGTTACGAGCATTAGCACTTTCTGCTATCGTGATTTTTGGGCATTTTTGTACAATTCCTTCGCTGAGTCCGTACCTAACAAAAAACGTGGGAATGGGCGAGAAAAACATCTCTTTGATTTACTTAATTGGTGGAGCAATTACTATTTTTAGCTCCAGAATTGTAGGAAAATTAGCCGATCGTACAGGCAAATACAAAATTTTTGCGGTCTTTGCCTTGCTGTTTTTGATTCCTGTTTTCTTGATGACCAACATACCTTTTGGCACGCCACTTTGGCAAATTCTCACGATTTCTACGTTATTTTTCTTGTTTGCCAATAGTCGCACAATTCCGATGCAAGCCTTGGTTTCGGGGGTAGTTTCCAATGAAAATCGGGGTGGATTTACCAGTATTAATTCATCCGTAATTCAGTTAGCTTCAGGGGCTGGTTCATTCATTGCTGGATTAATGGTAGAGCAAACAAAAAACGGACAACTTCTTCATTATCAGAATGTTGGCTATATGTCTATCGCATTTATTTTGTTGGGAATCGTTGTAGGCAGTACGATTAAGACGGTAGATAAGTAAAATAGAATGTAAATAAAGGGCTGCCTGCCTATACCAATAAACTCAGTCAGCAGGAAGCGGCTCACTTACTGAGGCGGGCTACTTTTGCTACTTCATGGAAAACGATTCAGCAATTTACAGGAAAAACTGCCGATGAAGCCGTTGAGTTATTGCTCAATAATGCCTTGAAAAACCCCAAACCAAAAGCTCCAGCTTGGGTGGACGAAGCCTACAAAAATTGGTACAGACTCCCCACAGAACCTGAACGCCAAAAGGCTTTAGATGCGATTTACAAGAAATTATATGATGAAAACTATCAACTAAAACGTTGGTGGATTGAAGAAATGGCTAAAGATAATGTTAGTATTCGAGAGAAACTGACGCTTTTTTGGCATGGACATTTCACTACAAAATTTGGCATAGACAATGCTATGCCTGCTCAGTTGATGTATCGCCAAAATGATTTGTTCAGAAATTTACATCAGGGCAATTTCAGGACTTTGGTTGAGTCTATTACAGTAGATGGAGCCATGCTGATTTTTTTGAATGGGCAGGATAGTGGCAAAAAATCGCCTAACGAAAATTTTTCTCGGGAACTCCTTGAACTTTACACGATTGGCATTGGCAATTATACTGAGAAAGATGTTCAAGAAGGAGCAAGAGTATTTACAGGTTGGCGAACTAATTTTTATTCAGACGAATACACGACTTTTGGAGTATTTAAAACTTTTTTCCTCATCAATGAACATGATGGTCTGGCAAAAACTTACCTCGGCGAAACCATTCCGCCCATTAGCGATAATTCAGAAGCCAATGTTTTCAAAGTAGAGATTAAGGGACTCGTTGATATTATTTTGAGAAAAAGGGCAGAGGAACTTTCTCTGTTTATTTGCGAAAAACTATTCCGCTATTTTGTGTATAGCAATCCAGCCAAAGTTGATAAAGATGTTGTGGCAGAAATGGCGAAGACTTTCAGAGAAAATAATTTTGAAATCCGTCCTGTATTGGCAAAATTGTTAAAATCAGCTTACTTTTTTGACAAAAGCAACATTGGGACGCAACTAAAAACTCCTTCGGAATTGATTGTGGGCATTACCAAACATTTCGATGTAAAAGGCGATTGGAAAGAATGGGTAATGGTAACGATGGGGCAAGAATTACTAAACCCACCCAATGTTGCGGGTTGGGTAGGCTACAGAAAATGGTCGGATACTCGTACATTTCCGTTTGCGGTACAGCAAATGACGAGCTTTCTTTGGAATCAAAAAGACGAAGATATGATTACGTGGGCGAAACAATTTGATAATTATGATGACCCCAAAAAGTTAGTCCAGCAAATCTGTACCATGTTTTTGGCAAAAATTCCGACTGACGCCCAGACCGATAAATATACAAAAATACTTTTGGGTGGAAGTCCAGATTTTGAATGGACAAATATGTTAAAAATAGCATCAACTGGCGGACTCAGAATAAAATACCTTTTTGTCCAAATGGTAAAAGACCCAGGTTTTCATTTGAGCTAAATTTATTTCAATGTTCGTTTTTCGATGCTCGATTTTGATGCGGAGTGCCGCCCAGTCTGTTTTTCGTTGTTCGATGTTGGGCAATGATATTTTTGTTTAAAAACAAACATCAGACTGGGCGGCACTCCGCATCGAAAACAAGCATCGAAATTGAGCATCGAAAAACGAATATCGAAAAACAGACATCGAAAAAAATGCAACGTAGAAAATTTCTTCAATATTCAGGTTTGGCGGGTTTTACACTCGGGACAATTCCCGTGTGGGCATCTGCCAAAAATCAATTCTCGGCTTTGGCAGAGGAAAACGATAACATTTTGGTAGTCGTGCAAATGTTTGGTGGAAACGATGGTCTGAACACCATAATCCCCGCCGACGACGACAAATATTACTCAAAATATCGTGTAAAATTAGGTATTCCCAAAGCCAAAGCCCTGAAACTCAGAGATACCACTTACATGAATCCAGCCCTAAAAAGCGGACCTAAAGATGGACTTTATGGGCTCTATAATGACGGTAATTTGGCAGTAATCCAAGGAATTGGCTACCCGAATCCTAACCTTTCACATTTTCGTTCAACGGATATTTGGCTTAGTGCTACCATGCCCGTAAATGATGCACAACGCCTCGAAACAGGTTGGATGGGGCGTTTTGTGGAAAAAATTAATGGAAATACGCTGACAGATCATCCTTCTTGTATGAACATTGGCAATTCTTCTTCTTTGCTATTTCAAGGACAAAAAGGGGATTTGTCCATTGCCGTAGAGAACCCGAATGATTTCTACGAAAGAGGAAAAGATATTCTTTCGGGAAATTCTACTGTGAATGATAACACGGCGTATGGTTCAGAATATAATTTTTTGTTAGATCTTTCTGTACAATCCAATAAATATTCTACCGTAGTAAAAAAAGCATTTGACTCTGGTAAAAATATGGCTTCTTATGAAGCTGACAAACTTTCGACAGAACTTCAATTGGTTGCCCGTTTGATTTCTGGAGGACTGAAAACCAAGATTTATTTGGTCAGTATTGATGGTTTTGACACCCACGCTGACCAAGGTTCGGAAGCTGGTAAACACGCTACTTTGTTAAAATCTGTAAGTACTTCTATTGCTACGTTTATGGCAGATTTGAAGGCTCAGAAGATTTCAGAAAAAGTGGTGGGCATGACAGTCTCGGAGTTTGGGCGTCGTCCAGAAGAAAATGCCAGTTCGGGCACAGACCACGGTGCAGCCAGCGTAATGTTTATGTTTGGTGATGCAATTAACGGAAAAGTCTATGGGCAGAATTTGGGCTTCGATAAATTAGATTCCAACAAAGATTTTATCCATCAATTCGACTACCGAAGACTCTACGATGAACTTTTGATGAAGTGGTTTAAAAGTACAGATGCCACCACCAAAGAGATTCTTGCAGGAAGATTTCCATTGGTCGAAACAGGGGTATTTTCAAACAAACAAGTCTTGGCAACGGAGAACGAACCAGTGGTTTTATTAGCAAATGTGTTCCCAAATCCAAGTACAGATGGCTTTGTAAATGTACAGATAAATTTAGAACAAAAAGCCATAGTAAGCATACAACAATCTGATATTCAAGGGCGTAACTCCGAACTGATGGCTTCAAATCTATTACCTGCGGGCGTACACACCATCCCGCTTACCCTAAAAGGCAATGCAGGAATGTACTTTTTGCAAATAGGAATCAATGAAAAAATGGAGGTGAAAAAGGTAGTGAAAATGGCTCACTAACCTCGAATTGGAAGTCCTTCATGGAGTGGCGGTTTTATAGATAAAAATGTTTGAGAACTATAATTTATCCTCGAAAACGTCGTCAAGGTTTTGAACCTTGACGACATTAGTTAGATGATTTTATAAAACTTAAATCTCTTCCTCTATAAAGTTCTACTCATCCATAATTTCTCCCTAAAACTATCCCTAACTTTTGGTAGCTTTGCAGTGTAAATGGTTTCGTAAATTTTATCTTCAAAATATGCCCATTGTTCAGTCAAAGTATCAAGCCTCTTTTCTCTGGAAAAATCCTCATTTTTCAACTATCGTTCCCAGTGTTTTTCGTAAAGTGCAAGGCGTAGATTACACCCGTACTCGGCTGGAATTAGCGGACGGTGATTTCTTGGATTTAGATTGGTCGTACGCACCATCTGAGGCTGACAAATTGGTAATTGTATCGCATGGTTTTCTCGGAGATTCTAATCGGGGTTATGTAAAAGGATGTGTAAAGTCCTTTATTTCAAACGGTTACGATACTTTGGCATGGAATCACCGTGGACTAAGTGGAGAAAATAATCGCCTCGAAAGATTGACCATTCATGGGAGTTCAGAAGACCTTGCGGCAGTTGTAAATGAAGTAATTCAGCATAAAAAATATACTCAAATCACGCTTGTGGGATATAGCAAAGGAGGAAATATTGTTTTGAAATACCTCGGTGAACAAGGCGAAGCGATTCACTCAAAAATAAAAAATGCTGTCTCGGTTTCTGCACCATTAGATATGCAAGGCAGTGTAGATGCCATGGGCAAAAGTGGTTTTTATACCAATCGTTTTAGAGATAAATTATTGAAATTCTTGAAAAAAAGAACTGAATTTATTAATCCAGAAAAGTTAAAATCATTGGAAAAACATCCCTATTTAGATGATTTTACAGATTACTACATTGCCCCATTGCACGGCATGAAAGACGCATCTGAGTATTATGCCAAAACGAGTGCTTTGCCCTACATTGATAAAATCCGAATTCCTACGCTAATTCTGACTGCCCAAAATGACCCTGTGCTTTCGCCGAGTTGTTCGCCTGTTAGTATTGCCGAAAAATCTGAGTATATTTATCTCGAAAACCCGCTCCACGGCGGACATTGTGCCTTTTACGAACCAAACAAAAACCAACTCTATTGGGCAGATAGACGGATTGTTGAGTTTGTGAGGGAGAT
>JAAFJL010000178.1 GCA_013298865.1 Cytophagales bacterium
TCATAAAATTGATAGAATTAGGGCTTCACAATTGAACCTCAGACTCGACGAAGGTAATAAAACTGATGAGCTGGCTCAACTTTCGATGCACTTCAATCAGATGGTTGACCGTCTGGAAAAAGCATTTCAAACCCAAAAAATGTTTGTTTCAAATGCTTCTCATGAACTAAGAACTCCGCTCACTTCTATCACTGGACAAATCCAAGTATCACTTTTGGCAAATGACAATACAGAAGAATTAAAACTAATGATTCAATCCGTATTGGAGGACATCCAGCAACTCAACAAACTGACTAACAATCTATTAGACCTAACAGGAATTGAAGTTGATGACCTAAAAATCAAACTCTCATTGGTCAATATTGCCGAAGTTATTTGGCAAGTCAGGGATGCTTTACTCAAGAAAAACCCTCAATACCAGATTATCACGGAGTTAGACGAAAACCCAGATTTATTACCAGAAATTAAGGCTCACGAAGGGCTTTTAAGTACCGCTTTTATAAATTTAATGGAAAATGGACTAAAGTTTTCTTCAAATAATAAAGTGTTGATTAAAATCTCAACCTATAAATCACAGATAGTTTTATCGTTTCATAATGGCGGAACGACTATTCCTGCGAAAGAATTAGAGCAAATTTTTGAGCCATTTCATAGGGGTACAAACTCCCGAAATATCAAGGGGCATGGTGTTGGTTTATCTCTGGTCAAGAAAATCACGCAGCTTCATAAAGGACAAATTACTGTTCAATCTCTCGAAAATCAGGGTACTACATTTACTTTAATTCTTCCGAAAGATAGCTGGAATTCTAAAATCTAATCTATTTCTAATTTAGCCTTAAAGTGAGCCTAATATTGAGTTTGTAGCTTTGTAGAGTAATAAAACAAACACTTAAAACAAATTCACAGCTATGAAACGTAACTTATTTGTAACCGCAATTATTTGCACATTATTTTTGGGAAGTTGTACCATTGTTCGCCAAGGCGAAGTAGGCGTAAAACGTTCATTCGGAAAGATAAAACAAGAGCCTTTAATGGAAGGAGTTAGGGCATTTAATCCCTTCATAACAACGATTATTAAACTCCCCACCCGAACAATGAACATGGAAATCCGTCTGCCCTTACCCTCAAAAGAAGGTTTAACAGTACAGTCGGATGTGTCTATTTTGTACCGCTTAGAGGGAAGTTACGCTCCGCAAATTGTAGAAAAATTAGGTCGAAGCTATGAGCAAGTCGTGATTCTACCCGTTTTCCGTTCTGCCGTTGCTGATATTTCTTCTCAGTACTTTGCCAAAGATATGCACACAGGGCAACGTTCTGGAATCGAGAAAGCTATTAAAGAATTAATGATGGTTCAATTGAAAGAAAGGGGTTTTGTCATAGAATCTGTCTTGTTGAAAAGTATTGTTCTTCCTGCTGGACTCACCAAAGCAATTGAAGACAAACTTGAGGCAGAACAAGATGCACAACGAATGCAGTTTGTATTGGACAAAGAACGCCAGGAAGCCAAACGAAGAACAATTGAGGCAGAAGGTGTAAGGGATGCTCAGAAAATTATTGCCGAAGGTCTCACTCCCCTTTTGATAAGATTCAAGACAATTGAGGCGTTCAATAAATTATCGACCTCGCCAAATGCCAAAGTAATTATTACCAACGGCGACCAACCGTTAATGATGAATGCTGATCAAATGAAACCTTAATCAAATATTATGGCAACTATGACTTTATTAGAATTCAGCAAAATGATTCTTGAAAAAGTTTCTTTTGAACCACGAATTTTCAAAAAAGAATTCAGAAAGGCTCTTCGTAGAATTAGTGTAGAAGAATCAATACATTTGAAAGAGTGGTGCAAAGAGAAATTCAAGAAAAAACGTAAGTAATTCATCATCAAACCTTTAAACCTATTTTTAAAATACAGAATAGATTTCATGAAAAAACTTCTTTTATTCTTATTATCATTACCAATTTATATCCACGGACAAAATAAGATAGATTTTAACCAAGGAAAAATTGTTCAAAAGAGCTTTTGCGATACTATCCCTTTTGAATATGTAAGAAATAAAATGGTTGTTGATGTAAAAATAAATGGGCAAAAAAGGAAATTTATTATTGATACAGGTTCGCCCTTGTGTATCTCCAAAGAATTACAAGAAGAAATGAATAATCCTATTCTGGGTAATAAATCTCCGACAGATGCCTATGGACAAAAACGAGAGGTCTCATTGGTGACTGTTGGGGATTTGCAATTGGGAAAACTTACCTTTCAAAAAATTACTTCTGGAGTCATTGATATTAAAAATGTAAGTTTTTTGAATTGCATTGAATTCGACGGTTTTATTGGGAGTAACCTACTCAAAGATTGTATTGTTCATATCGACACGGAGCGTAAACAAATTATCTTGACCGATAATATCAAAAATTTGAACTTGTTCAATGTGTATCAATCCTCGTTGATTCTTGGTAAACAAAGCGAACCTTACGTACAGTTGAATTTGAATAACAAGTTGAAATTTCATGCCCTTTTCGACACTGGAGCGGATGATTTTGTAACATTATCGGATAGAACATTAAAAATTGCCCTTGAAAAAAGTACAGCAAAAACCTTAAATCAAGGATACGGAATGGGGGGAGTTGGTTTGTTTGGTGCTGAAAAAGCAGATAGCAAAAAAAGAATACTTTGTGATAATATCAAATTTGGCAATGCTCAAATAACGGATTTTATTACTGAATTTTCAAGCAAGTCTGAGGATGCCATAGGTATGGAACTCGCTGATTATGGTACTATTACGATTGATTATAAAAACAAGAAATTCTATTTCAAAGCCAAACAACAAAGGCAATCGTACCTACACCAAAAAACGCTGGGATTTTCGTTTCAACCAGAACAAAACTATTACTCCATAGGAAAAGTCTGGACGGGTACACAGGCAGAAAAACTTGGACTGAAGAATGGATTTCAAATTCTGAAATTAGATAGTTTGGATATTTCTAAAAGAACCGATGAGAATGATTGTCAAATCTTTTTATCAAGACCATTACGCAACAAAAAAGTAAAAATGGTATATAAAAACGATAAGAATCAGATTTTAATGGCTGAACTTAATCAGGAATAGTTCCAGATTAACTATCTCACTATTAAACCTTTATGTCATGAAAACTATTAATATCTTTTGCTTTTTCCTTGTGTCTTTTTTACTAATTTCAGGGAAAATTTTAATGGGTCAAAGTAATGATTCTGCTCAAATTAACAAAGAATATACAGTACTGTCAGAAGCACTCAAAGACCCTGACAAAGTGTATCGTCTGAATTTGAGTAATCAAACTTTTGATGATTTTACGATTGGTTTATCAAAATTCAAAAACTTGAAATACCTAAGTTTACGAAATGACCATCTAACAACTATTCCAGCAGAAATTGGTACTTTGAAGAACTTGGAAGTATTGGATTTGGGGGGAAATAATTTTCAAATTTTACCGAAGGAGTTCATCAAACTTCAAAATCTGGAAGAACTTTATTTAGATGAAGAATCAACCCTGATGCTATCTAAAGATTTTGATATTTTAAGCAAACTTCCAAAATTAAAAATCTTGCACCTTGAAAAAAATAATATTGACAGGCTTCCCAACAATATTAATAAATTGACCCATTTGGAAAGTTTGTATTTGAATAATAACATTCTTCATTTTATTCCTCCGCAAGTAAAGAAAATGAAAAATTTGAAGTACTTGGAGATAAAACAAAACCCATTGCCCCTAAACCTACATTTAAACCAACTGCAAGACACAGGTTTGAAAATTAAATTTTGAAACAAATACAAAAGACGGCTTTTTCAAGCCGTCTTTGTACAGTGGCAATAGGTATAATTCTTTCAGTTTCTTATTTCTTTCCTAAAAACTTAGCGTTTGTTGTCGTCTTCTCGCAATGTTTACAATTGCTCCATCTGTCATAATTAATTTTTGCTGGTCTCTGTCGTACTGTTTTATAAACTTAGGATTAACAATACACGAGCGATGCACCCTAATAAAACCCTGCTCTTCAAACAGACTTTCAAAGGATTTCAATGTCCTTGAAACCAATCTTTTCCGCTCTCCGTGCAAGTGAAATATGGTATAGTTTATCGTAGCTTTCAGTAAAATAATATCTTTCAAGAAAACCTTGGACGAAGTTTTTCTATTTAAAACTACGGAATTATCGGTGTGATTCAGTTTGTATCTTTCTATCATATTGTTATTATTATTTCCAGTGGGCTAAATCGTATTAATAAAAATACAGATAATTCAAACTCATGAGGCATAAACGTAAATTTTAGCATCATGATGAATGAATTATCTGTACTGTAGTAAAATCGTGTTAGTGATTATTTCTGGTTTTAAAACACCTTATAGAAATCAAAATTATTTAACTTTGAAGTTCCACACAATACCTGAGTTCAGGTATAATCCACTTTACGCATCCCGATGAAGATTAAATCCGCACTTATATTGCTATTTTTTACCCTAAATCTGCCACAACTATCGGCAAGCCCAAAAGCGGATTCATTGGTTGTAATTGAAAGTGGATTTGAGAATTTGCTTTTCCATCAGAAAATATCGCAATGGACGAAATCAAAACCCTTGAATGCTTTCAAGGAGGTTGCAAATTCCCCTTTTTCGGATTTTATTCAGAATAAATTAACACAAGAAGTCAATTATGGGTACAAGCAAACGGATGGCTGGTGCAAGTTTCATTTGAAGAATAATTCGGAGAAAGACAATATATTTTTGTTAATTCAGCAATCACGGTTAGATAATATCAAAGTTTTTGTACAGCGAGGTTCTCAGGTAGATACCTTACAACTATTGGGCAAAAATGTCCCAAGTCGTTTCAGGAAAGTCCACAGCAACGATTTTGTGTATAATATTCCCCTCAAAAAAAATGAAATCATTACTTGTTTTCTGTACAGTCATAGAAAATTCGGACATCATGCTTGTATCATTAGTATTTCGGATGATATTTATTTCAATCAACACGAACGTATTTTTAGCTTTGAATTGGCATTAATCATTGGCGTTTGTCTGTTATCTGTTTTTATTTGCTTTTCGCTTTTTTGGTTTATCAGGGAAAAAATTTATCTCTATTACGGACTTTACTCTGGTTCATATATTCTGATTTTTTTGGCAGACGCAGGGTTTATCCATTCGTTTCTACTTATCCCCAAATTTCAGTTTCAGATTAATTACGCCACTACAATTGCTTACTTTTTTACCGTAGGTTTACATCTTTTGTTTGTGACCAATCTACTGAATTTAGCTTTAATCAAGCGGTGGCTTTCTAATTTTGGGTATTTTAGTATTTTCTTGTTTTGGGGAGTCGCCTTGTGTCTGACTTTTCTTCCTTTGCCACAAAAAATAGTTTGGTGGATTATCTACCTATCCTATTTCCTTTTATTTTACTTGGATTTGTACATCCTGATAGCCATCTGGATTAGTTTCAACAAACGTCAGCCAATCACTTATTTCTATATCACCGGTTTTTTACTGACATTGTGCGTTTGGACAATCCTGATTTTGGCTAATGTTGGAATCATTGATGGCGTAAATCAAAATACTGATATTTATTACCTTACACCTTTGGTAGAAATTTTGATTATGGTAATCGGATTTTCCTTTAGATTTTCTACCAATTTGAAAGAGAAATTTCAAATTCAACTTGACTTAGCGAAGAATCAACAAGCCATTATTTCAACCCAAGAAAATGAAAGAAAACGAATCGGGCAAGATTTGCACGATGATGTTGGCAATACATTGGCAGCCATCAAAAATGTAGTGGCAAATCGTTATTCAGATGATTTTGAGACAAATGATATGATTGATAAAACAATAGAATTAGTCAGACAGATTTCTCATAATCTTATGCCGATTGATTTTGAAAAACATGAACTGAGCGAAGTATTGCAACAAACTATCCGAAAATTAGAAAATAAAAAAGTCAAAATTAAGTTTATCGAAGCAGGTGAAAAACTGGAGCTTAAACCCGAAGTAGAATTAGAAATTTATCGAATCTTTAATGAAATTTTGAATAATATTCACCGACATTCTCAGGCGACAGAGGCAGTAGCTCAATTAATTTATCAGGAAGATTCTCTTATTTTATCTATTGAAGACAATGGAAAAGGATTTAATTTGAGTGAAATCCTGAAAACCACCGAAGGAATTGGGTTAAAAAATTTACACGCAAGAGCAGACATTATTGGAGCAAAATTAACGATTCAATCTGATGAAAAAGGGACACTGACTATTCTTGATTTACCCGTATTTTCTCAGAAATAATTCTTAAAACTTATCAATTCAACAATGTATTGACTATGAACCTGTTTAAACTTAAAAACTACTTTGGTATGATAAATATTATGATTGTTGATGACCATAAACTCTTTAGCGATGGTTTGGCTGCCTTGCTCGAAAATGAGCCAGAAATTCGAGTAACAAAACAGATTTATGATAGCCGAAATGCTATGTCGGAAATCTCCCAGCAGATGCCAGATCTTGTACTGATAGACTTTAATATGCCCTATATCAATGGTTTAGAGTTAAGCAAACAGTTGTTATTGGAATATCCTGAAATAAAAATCTTAATTCTGAGTATGTACGACGAAGAACGGTTCATCAGAGATTTCCAAGAAGCTGGCACAAAAGGCTATTTAATAAAAACTGCAAGTATCGAAGAAGTAAAGAAGACCATAGTTGCCATTCATGGCGGTGAAAACGTTTTTGCTATTTTTGATAAACGCAACCTTCACAAAGAAGATTTATTCATCAAAAAACTGTTACTCTCGCCCAGAGAAGAAGAAGTTATCAAACTGATTGTCAATGGATTAAGCACAAGACAAATTGCAGAGAATTTAAACATTAGCTATTACACCGCCGAAACCCACAAGAAAAATATCTACACCAAACTAGGCATCAAAGGAGGCGAAAGAGCATTGTTAAGTCAGTTGCTGAATGAGGAGTAAATTGTTTGAGTCACTGAGTGAACAACAAAGCCAAGCCTATATTTGGTTTGGAGGTTTGCAAAAGAAATTACATTATTTACCATTCCTTTTTCTAATAGATAACCAAAATATTAACCCGAAGAAAAAACTCAGAAGACCGAATACCCAAATATTACTTTTAGGGTATTTACCTCCAATTTCAATAGAAATCAAAGAACCAATTCCTAAAAATATTGATAAAATGAATGAAATAGAAGTAACGATTGTTCTTAAAAACTTCATTAGCTGGCATATTAAAATCTGACCTTGAAAGATGGCTTATGGTACTCAGAAAATTATTTTTTTATACTTATCTATTTGACTACCAAATACTTATAATTTAAAACACCTATTCAAATTCCATTCTGTGTTACCCAAACTGCGGAGAAATCCAAAAGACTATGCCTAACTTTACTATCTTAGAATTCAACGACCCACTTATGAAGATTATTTTTTATGTTTTTATTGTCATTATCGAGCTATTTCTATCTCTTGGATTTATGATTTTAGCTTTGACGACATCAACGGTTTGAAATCGACATTTTTACAATGGACACAATATTGGTTATATGTTCTTTGAATTAGGAATAGCCTTTACTTATACAATTTTTTGGGGATTGATTAACTATTTATTTTTTACACAAATTCCCTGGTTTATCGCAAGGGAGAATAAAATCTTTGGCTATTTGCTAAAATTCATCCTTATTTTAATGTTGATTTTTACTGCATTTATGATTGATTCAATAAGTTACTTTAAGCTAAAAAATAAGACATCTCCTATTGATATTGGACTCATAGTCACTTCTGATTATTGATGGATTGAGTGTTAGAAAAAATCATGCTACCATTTTTGAAATTTTTAACTCAAAAAATGTTCCGTTTTGATTTTCTAACCTGTACTGTCCATTGAGTTGTTTTGAAAGCCCTTTGATGAGTTTTTGTCCGAAAGAATTCGTTTTTGATTTGAGCATCTCCACATCTATTCCAACTCCATTATCTCTCACTTGTAGGCTAATATTTTTACTATTTTTGAGTATAATTGTCAAAGATGGATGTCGGATTCCTTCGTAAGCGTATTTGAAAGAATTAGTCAGTAACTCATTGACAATCAGACCCATCGGAATCGCTAAATCAACGTCCATTGCTGTTTTATCAACCTCGATTTTTAAATCAAAATTCTCCGACGAATACCCATAAGCCTGCATGAGACTTTCGGCAAGATCGGTAAAATAGTCTCTGATATTGACCGTTGAGACATCATCAGTATTGTATAATCTTTGATGAATTAATGACATCGCCTGAACCCTCATTTGTCCCTCACGGACTGCATTGGCAGCATTTTTATCTTCCAAACGGTTAGATTGCATCGAAAGTAAACTTGAAATAATCGCTAAATTATTTTTAACTCTGTGGTGCAATTCTTTCATGAGGGTACTTAATTGATTGGCTTGTTCTTCTACTTTTAGCTTGTTTTGTTTCAGTTTTTGGTACAAATAAAAACTCAAAACCAACAATGAAATCAAGGTCAATAATCCAATAACAGCTCCAATTAATTGCTTTTCCTGAACATGATTTAGTTCGTCTAACTTCTTGATTTGAGATTCTTTTTGGGCAGTTTCAAATTTAGTTTGTAAGGACGCAAAAATGTTTCTATTGGTCTGATTTGTAAGCGTATCATTCAAAACTCGCCACTTTTTGCTGAAAGTATAGGCTGCCTGAATATTATGTTGGGCTTCATAGATTTGCCGAAGTAAATCAGTCAAATTTACTTGTAAATCAAGCGACTGGTATTGTTTTTCAGCTAAAGCAAGTCCATTTTTTGATGCCTTTTCAGCTTCTATAAAATCCTTTTTCAGAAAATAAACGCTCCCTAACTTGTACAGTCCAAGTGCTTCAGAATAACCTTGATTGACATTATTTTTATGGAAAAAATCAATCGCTTTTTGAATGAGATTGATTGCTTTATCGTATTGCTTCAAATCTCTAAATATCTCCGCTTCACTTATGGTAACATCGTAATAAATATCGTCCATACCTTGTAGATTTTTCAACATTTTTTTGGCTTTGGAGAAATTTTCTAAGGCAAGATTATATTTATGATTTCTGTCGCCTTCTATTTGCCCAATACTGGTATATGAATAAACCGAGTATTCGTCATTTTTGTATTTTAAAGAAAGCTCAAGTGTCTTGTAAAAGTATTTAAGTGCTGTTTGGTAATCTTCTTTGGCATCCAAAACCTGAGCTATTTTATTGGTAGCTTTGATTTGATATTTATACATTTTTTGTGTTTCAAAAATCTGATAGGCTTCTTGCAGATAACGGATTGCTTCAACGTAATCTTCAAAAACTTGCTCTTCGCAGCCTATTCTGTATTTTGCAATACCAATGCGTTTTTGGTCTCCGAGATTTTGGGCGATTTTAAGAGCTTCTTTCTGGGCATTGAGGCTAATTTGTTTATCGACAAATTCCATTGCAACGCCAAATTTTGTCAAACTATCAAATCGAATACTGTCAATAGGAATATTCAGATAAGATTTGAATTTAACTTCGGGGGTCTGAGCAGTAATTTTAGAGCAAGACAAAAAAATACACAATAGTATTCTGAGATTGGTTTTCATGGTAATTTATGGTAGTGTTAAATAGCAATTGGCTTTAAGTTATTAGCACAAAATCAGCTAATTGACTGTAAAATTCCAACTAAATAGCATCAAAATTACAAAATTTTTCCAAGAATTTTCCATACAAAAAGCCCTTAGTTCATGACGAACTAAGGGCTTGAAAAAATAAGTGATTAGCTATTATTTTTGGACTTTCAATACTTGGAAAGGAACACAAATTGTTTCCTTACAACCAACTGGCAAATCATAATATCCAGCGTCAACATTTACAACATTTCTGCCTGGGTCACCCAATGGTTTTGCGTTATTGATGTTGTAAACTCCCGTTGTTCCGTCTGATGGACTCGCATCTGAATCGGTTGCATCTGGACCAATGTTCGGAGTGGTTGTAACTTTTCCGCTTGGTTGCAAGAATAACACTTTGTAATTACCAGATGGTAAATCATTGAACTTGTAAGTTCCCGATGAATTGGTTAATACAGAATCAATTTTCACAAAAGTTCCTGGCGTTGTTTCTTTGTAGAGATACACTTTTACATTTGCCAATGATACATCACCTGCTTGTTGACCGTCCTTGCCTGCATCAATAAAAGTTCTACCTTCAATCGAACCTAAAGCTGGAATTAAACCTGCATCGACATCACGATTATCTCTTTCTTTTGTACCTGCTGGTTTTGTGGTATCAATGTTTGTTACATCAGAGAAACCATTCAGACCTGCGTCACTGTCCAAATTATCAGTCGTGTTGTCTTTTGTGGTGAAAGTTCTGTCAACTGGAGCAATAAACTGCACTTTATAATTTCCAGTTAATAGACTGTCAAACAGATACTTACCAAAATTATTTGTCAACATTGAATCAACTTTTGCGTAAACGCCTGGGGTTGTTTCTTTGTACAAAATAACTTTTACGTTTTGAACTGGCAACTCTGTATTTGTTTGAATACCGTCTTTATTGCTATCAAACCAAACATAATCTCCGATTGAACCGTAAGGAATTTCCAATGGTTTCAGTCCTGCATCTACATCACGGTTGTCTCTTGCTGGACTTCCTAATGGTTGTGTTGCATCAATTGTGATTGGACCAGTTTTACCTGTGGCATCAGCATCCGAATCTTTGTCGTCTGGACCAGAATCTTTGGTTACAAACGTCATTCCGACTGGGGCTTTGAATTCGACTGAATAAGTGCCTGATGGTACATTCGTGAATAAATATTTACCCGAACCGTCTG
>JAAFJL010000018.1 GCA_013298865.1 Cytophagales bacterium
ACTACTCTGGCGTACCGTCGTCTTCAATATTTGGTTCAAGTGTGTCGATTAAAACAGTTTCATCACCTTTGATTTTTTCTTTGATTGCTTTTTCTAAAACATCCATCAAATCTGGGTTTTGCTTTAACATTTCTTTTACAGAATCACGACCCTGTCCGAGACGTTCTGGACCAAACGAGAACCATGAACCCGCTTTTTTAACGATTTCTAATTCAACAGCCAAGTCTAAAACTTCTCCTACTTTAGAGATACCCTCGCCGTACATAATATCAAATTCTACTACCTTGAAAGGAGGAGCCATCTTGTTTTTCACCACCTTCACACGGGTACGATTTCCGACAACGTTATCAGCATCTTTAATTTGCCCAATACGGCGAATATCTATACGTACCGAAGAGTAAAATTTAAGAGCATTACCACCAGTAGTTGTTTCTGGACTACCAAACATTACACCGATTTTGTCACGTAACTGATTGATAAACACACAACAACAACCAGTTTTATTAATTGTACCAGTTAATTTTCTGAGTGCCTGAGACATTAAACGAGCCTGTAAACCCATTTTAGAATCTCCCATATCACCTTCTAATTCAGCTTTTGGCACGAGAGCCGCCACAGAGTCAATCACACAAATATCAATTGCTCCAGAGCTAATCAAATGTTCTGCAATTTCGAGTGCTTGCTCACCATTATCAGGTTGCGAAATCAATAAATTTGAAATATCAATACCCAATTTTTCAGCATAAGTACGGTCAAAAGCGTGTTCTGCATCAATAAATGCTGCCAAACCTCCTGCTTTCTGTGCTTCTGCAATCATGTGCATTGTCAGAGTTGTCTTACCAGAAGATTCTGGTCCATATATTTCTACTACTCTTCCACGAGGTACTCCACCAATTCCAAGTGCAATATCAAGACCCAGTGAACCCGTTGAAATTACAGGTACATCAAGGACTTTAGCATCAGACAAACGCATTACAGTTCCTTTTCCGTAGGCTTTGTCAAGTTTGTCAATCGTAGTTTGGAGGGCTTTGAGTTTTTCGAGTGCAGGATTCGCAGCAGCTTGTTCTTTTGCCATGTTTTTTGATTCTTATTTGTTGTTTTTGTAATACCTTATAATTTGAAAGGCAATACCAAATTACAATTTTTTAGAGGAAAAAATGATACTTTTTACTGATTTTTTGTGGAAAACATAAAATTTTTGACAGATTAGGGCTATTTTGCGAATAATGAAAAAAATATACTTTAAAATACTTTCGGGGTTAATTTTTCTATTTAATTTTCCAATTTTTGGACAAATAGATAATCAACATTTTGAAAATCATCAAATCATTGATTCGACTCAGAACCATCGTTTTCGCTTTGCTTTTGAAAGTTTTAGCTATATAAAAAATAATGAATATTTTGGTGATATTGCGGATGGTTATACATTGTTCGGTAATGCGGTTTCTCCCAAAATCCAATATCATACTGCCAAAAATGTAGTTATTGAAACTGGTTTTTTCTTTAGAAAAGATTTTGGTTCAGAACAAGTTCATTCTCTCCAGCCAATATTTACTGTTAAAGTACAAAAAGATTCTTTACAGTTTTTATTCGGAAACCTTGACGGGCAATTAAATCATAAACTGATTGAACCACTATTTGATTTTGAACGTAGCATCAACAACCGACTGGAGAGCGGACTTCAACTAAAAAAAATCAAGAAAAATACCTTCTTTGATTTGTGGATAGACTGGCAAAAAATGATTTACCGTGATTCTCCTTTTTCAGAAGAAATTGTTGGCGGAATACATTGGGAAAAGAAGTTAAAGGCTTTCAAGAATACTCAGATTTCATTTCCTTTACAATTAACTTTGAAACATCAAGGAGGACAAATTAATAGCAATACAAATGCCATAGGAACAATCAAAAATGTAGCATTGGGTGTAAAGTTTCTCTGGAAAAGTCCGAATGCTAATGCCTTTTTTAAAACTTTAGAAACTCAAAATTATTGGCTTGGTTTTTCTCAGGATGCTTTAATTTTACCTAATTTCAGACAAGGAAATGGGATATATTTAAACATTTTAGCTAAAACTAAAATTTTAGACTTGATGCTAAGCTACTATAATGCTAACAAGTATCAATCTCAATTAGGTGGACGGTTATTTCAATCGGTAGGAGATGTTTACAGAAAACCTGGGCGTGTTATTGAGAATCGTAATCTTTTGGTTATCAGATTAATGAGAGATTATAAGTTAGCAGAATCACTTTGGCTAACAGCAAGATTTGAACCATATTTTGATTTCGGAGATAATCGTCTTGACCACTCAGAAGGACTATATTTGAATTACCGACAGGTGTTTTGAGAAAATAAGGACACAGAGTCGAGGAAGTTTTACACAAGGTATCACAGAGTTTCCTTTCTTAGTGTCACCCTGTGTTTAACTTTGTGAAACTCAGTGTCAACATATCGAACTCCCAAACTTTAAACATAAAAATGCTTTACATCCAAAAACAAAATAAAAACCGTCGTCGTAGGAGAATTTGGACTATCATTTTCTTGCTTTTGGGTATCATTATTGTCTGGAATTGGACTTTTGTAAAATGGGGGTATCAAATGGCGAAAGGTGGCTTAAATGTTGCTTTCAATACAAGGACATTGAACGAAGTTTTGCAAGATAAGAACGTTCCAGATTCATTGAAACAAAGAATTTTATTAATTTCAGAAATTAAGAAATTTGGCATTGATTCATTGGGTTTGCAGGACAATCCAAAGGTTTATAAAACGCTTTTTGATTTGAAAGGAAAACCATTGGTTCGCCTTTTAACAGTTGCAGAACCTTATGAATTAAAGGCAGTTCCGTTCTTTTTTCCTGTGGTAGGTAGTTTTAATTACAAAGGTTTTTTTGATTCTACGATGTTGGTTCAAGAAGAAAGGGTCTGTAAATCAAAGGGTTATGATACAAACATGGGTCAGGCAGGGGCGTATTCAACGCTTGGTTGGTTGCCAGAACCAATACTTTCGAGTATGCTATATTATCAAGACGGAGATTTAGCAGATTTGATTTTGCATGAAATGACTCATGGCACAATTTTCGTAAAAGGTGACCATGAACTTTCTGAAAATTTGGCTAATTTTATAGGAGGTTATGGTGCTTTGCGGTTTTTAAAAGCCAAGTATGGCGTAAATTCTAAGCAAGTGAAAACCTACGAAGAACGAGACGTTTTTTGGGTAAAAAGAATAAAACATTTTAACCGAGGTGCTTTTAAATTAGACAGTTTGTACAAGACTTTTGATAATAAACTTTCGTCTAAAGAAAAAGATACATTGAAGTATAATTTAATAGAAAAAATAGTCAGAACCAGGGATACGCTTTTTAAGGATTTGCCAAATTTAACAAAACCGAAATTTGACAAAAATAAATTGCCCAATAATGCGTTTTTTGTGGGATTCCTGACTTATAATTCTAAGCAAAACGAATTTGAAACGCTATTCGACAAAAAGTTTAAGCGAAATTTTCCTGCTTTTTTGTCTTATATGAAAAATAAATACAACCAATGAAAAAGCCACATTTTCTTATCGGTTTTGCCACACTTTTACTGGGCTTTACCGCATCTCAGAAAGAAAGAGTTGTTGAACAAAATAGCTTCACAACGGGTGAACATATCGAGTACAGAGTACATTATGGATTTGTAAACGCCGCCGAAGCAGTTGTTGATGTTGACAATAAAGTGCAGACTGTTAATGGGAGACCTTGTTACAAAGTCGTAGTTTTTGGGCGTACAACAGGTATGACAGATTGGGTCACGAAGGTACGAGATACTTGGGCATCTTACATAGACACTGCTGCGATTTTACCACATCAGTTTTATACCAAGAAAATAGAAGGGAATTATCAGACTGAAGAGAGGGCTATTTTTGACCACAATGCTAACACAGTGAAAACCTACGAGTTAGATGATGACCATGAGAAAAAATCGTTTGAAGTCCCAGACAATGTACAAGATGTAGTAAGTGGGTATTATTTTCTGAGAACCGTAGATTTTGATAAAATGAAAGTAGGAGAGACGGTTCTGGTGAATGCTTTTTTTGATGGAGAAATTTATAAAATGCGTTTTAAATTGAGAGGGAAAGAGATTGTCAAAACAAAATTCGGGAAAGTTAATACCTTTAAAATTTCTCCGATGTTGCCTAAAAATGATTTCTTCCAAGACGAAAATTCAGTAAGACTTTGGGTGACCGATGATTCCAATAAGATTCCTGTAAGAATTGAAGTTGAATTAAAAATTGGCACAATAGATATGGATATTAAAAAGTATTCAGGTCTGAGGAATGAGATGAAGTTTTTGTAGAAATTTCTATCTTCCAATTGTCAGAATAAGATATATTTCACAAAAAAGCCCCAACAGAAGTTCTATCGGGGCTTTTTTGCATTAACGATGTTTTCCAGAGAGCGAAAAAACTATTTTTCTCTAACACTAACAGCAATTCTACGATTTGCAGCACGCCCTTCCTCTGTATCATTGCTTGCGGTAGGATGTTCAGCACCATAGCCTTCAGCTTCTAAACGCCCTTTGTCAATACCCGCAGCAACTAAAGCCGCCATTACGGTATTTGCACGGTCAGCAGAAAGTTTCATGTTCGATGCCGCCTTACCAACATTATCGGTATAACCACCAATTTTGATTTTCACTTTCGGGAATGCCTTCAAAATCGCAGCAGTTTTATCAACTTGCTCTTGTGACTCAGCTTTCAAAGTAGCCTTACCAGTATCAAACAACAAACGGTCAAAATTGAACCATTTTGCTTTGTCGATAGCAGCTTTGTCGTCCATGACAAATTTAACAATCTGATCTTCCAAAGAACCTTCTGGGACATTCAATTTTGTGCCATCAGGTAAAGAAATATCAAACATTTTCTTTGCACCATCTACAACAGCACCAGCCGTAGAAGCCAAAGAATCAGCAGCACCTGCTACTGCACCACCCACGGCATCTCCTGTAGCTTTCATGGTAGAATCTGCCATTGCCGCCGCATCACCAACTTTATTACCACAACCTTTCATGAAATAGAATGCTATACCACCGATAAGTAATAAAGGCAATAACCATTTCAAGAATCCCATACCGCCACCAGCAGCATCTTCTACAACATCTTCAACTTTAGAAGCCGCTGCAGTTGCCGCAGATTTTGCAGTAGAAGCTGCATCAGAAACTGAGCCAGTTACAGCACCCATAGCAGCCGAAGCCAAACCAGAAGCACCCCCAAACATAGAACCCATACCTAATAATCCGCCTAATTTGTCACCTAAACCTTCAGGCATTGCCGCAGCAACATGGTCTTTTTGGCTCGAAAGTAAACCCATTAAACCAGAAGCACCCAGTCCTTGTTCGCCTACTTGTTTGCCCAACATTCCCATAACCATAGGAGCAGCCATACCTAATAATGAAGTGATGGAAGAATCTTTAACACCAGCAAAGCCCGAAAGCATACTAACAAGACCTCCAACTTTATCACCAAAAAGTGAACTAACAATACCCGATCCAGCCGACAACATACTCGAAGTACTGTCGCCACCGCCTAACATTCCTGCAATATTACCAAGCATTCCACCGTCATGACCACCATCTTTCAACATCGAAAGCAACCCAGAAGCACCTTCTTCATTAGAAGCCTTGCTCATGACTCCACCCATAATTGCAGGGAGAATTCCACCCAAAGCGGATGAAGTTTTATCTTTGTCTTCGCCAATAAGATTGGCAGCCTGTGAAATAACCTCTGGTGTGAGGTTGTCTTTGAGTAATCCTAAAAGATTCATTTGTAATTGGGATTAATTTGGTTTAATGTAAAATTTAATAATTGAAAAGTATGCTTCGTTCTGACAGCTTATAATTGTCAAAAGAATGCAACATTAAAATTCTAAAATGAAAATTGTAAAAATTGATGCTCTAAATGGGCTAAATTGAAAATAATTTACAGATAATTAGAATGTACTAATTGTGTTAAATCTTGTGTTAAATCATTACGAAAATCAAATGAATGTCGATAATGTTATTAGACTTTAAATTATTTTATTGATGGGTCAGTTATGAAAAGATTCTCAAAAATTGTATTTTTTTTTTAGAATACAATATTTTACCAATAAAATTGTAGTAAAAAATCAAAAAAATCCTATTTGTACCTATTTATCAAGGTAAAATAAAATCTAATTTTTCTCTATTTCAGGTGTTGAATCTTTAAAAAATACAATTTTATTTGTTATTCAATTAAATAGGAGTACCTTTGTAAAAAATTAGTACAAAAAACATCCGAGCAACTCTTATCTCACTTTCTTCGCAGAGTGCTTTCCTTATTCTCACATTGGCAGTGGGACTTTCGGCAAGAGTTAATTATGGATGTTTAGGGCATCATAATTAAGTGTATCAATTAACAATCTCTATTTCGCTGCAATAATTCGTAGGCACTCCATCGGTGTCCTTTGTATATTTGTGTCTTTGGTATTTGTGGCGGGAACAAAACAACATGAGTCAATTATTAAGATTCGACGAACTTTCCCTTTCGCAGGAAGTTCAGCAGGCAGTAACCGATATGGGTTTCGAGACTGCCTCTCCAATTCAATCAGAAGCTATTCCATTCATTCTTGAAGGTCGTGACGTTATCGGTCAGGCACAAACGGGTACTGGTAAAACAGCAGCGTTTGGTATTCCAATGATTGAAAAAATTATTCCTTTCGAGAAATCTGTACAAGGACTTATTCTTTGTCCAACTCGTGAGTTAGCTGTTCAAGTAACAGAAGAAATCAAAAAACTTTCTAAGTACAAAAAAGGCGTTTGGGTAACTACTGTTTATGGTGGTGATTCTATCGAACGTCAGATTAAATCTCTCAAAGCAGGGGCAAATATCGTTGTGGGTACGCCAGGTCGTGTAATTGACTTGATTGAAAGACGTGCTTTGAAATTAGAAAATGTCAAAATGGCAGTTTTAGACGAGGCTGATGAAATGTTGGATATGGGTTTCCGTGAAGACATCGAAAGTATTTTGGAAGAAACAAATGTGGACCGTCAGACAATTTTCTTCTCTGCAACTATGTCTAAGCCAATTATGGCTCTGACGACTCGTTACCAAAACGACCCGAAATTAGTGAAAGTAGTGAAAAACGAAATCACAAACGTGAATATCGAACAATTATATTACGACGTAAAAGGCAGAGCCAAAATGGAAGTAACGACTCGTTTGATGGATTTCTACGGCTTGAAGTTGGTTTTGGTTTTCTGTAATCAAAAGAAAAGAGTTGATGAAGTTGTAGAAGAGTTACAATTAAGAGGTTATGCTGCCGAAGGGCTTCATGGTGATTTACGCCAGCAACAACGCAATAACGTTTTAGCTAAATTTCGTGCTGGTCAGGTTTCGGTTTTGGTTGCTACTGACGTTGCTGCACGTGGTTTGGACGTAGAAAACGTTGATGCTGTATTCAATTATGACATTCCATTAGACGAAGAATATTATGTACACCGTATTGGTCGTACTGGTCGTGCAGGTAAAACTGGTAAAGCATTTACTTTAGTAGTTGGTCCAGAGCGTAACCGTTTGCGTGAAATCATGAACTACACCAAAGTAAAAATTGACAAAGGTGTGATTCCAACTTTTTCTGATGTAGTAGGTGTGAAGAAAGGTATGTTCATCGAAAGAGTACGTGCCGCAGTTGAAGAAGGTGATTTGGAATTATTCAATGATGTTTTAGATAACCTACACCATGCAGGTTTATCAACAGAACAAGTAGTTTCTGCTTTGGTAAAAATGAATATGGGTGTTGTGAAAAACGAATTTGGTGATGAAAATCTAAGCGGAGACGACCGTCGTAATGACCGTTTTGGTCGTGATGGTGGAAGAGACTCAGGTCGTGATTCACGTGGAGGCGGACGTTTTGAAAGAGGCGGACGTAGCGATTACGGAAGAAGTGACGACAGAGGAGGTGACCGTCGTGGAAGTGGACGTTTTGAACCACGTGATGGCGGAAGACGTTCTGACTCAAATTCAGCCCCACGTTATGAAGATCGTGAGCGTGGTCCACGTACAGACAAAGCAGGTAAGCCTTACAAAAAAGACCCAGGAATGGTGAGAATGTTCGTAAATATTGGTGCAAGCGAGAAAATTTCTCCAGCTAATATCGTTGGTGCATTTGCAGGAGAAACTGGAATGCCAGGAAATGTAATCGGACAAATTGATATTTTCGATAAATATTCATTCGTTGATGTACCAAAAGAATATGCACCAGCAGTGCTTGACCGCATGGCAGGAGCAACCATCAAGGGAAGACGTGTAAACGTTGAGGTGTCAAAACCATCTTGATAGTTTAATAAAAACAAAAAGGGAGTTGGCTTTTAGCTGACTCCCTTTTTGTTTTTGTATCGAAAATTAAACCTTTTTACAAAGTCCTACGATAGTTCTTTATTTCTTCACAACGGTTGTATCAGACCATTTGTCGTGCCAGCCAGTGCCTCCACCCAAAAAAGATAAATTGTCAAATGGAACTGCTCTCGATAAATTACGAGTGATTAAGACTGAAAATTCTGGTTTGTAACCGTCCGAAGTTACTACCTTTGTACCAGTAATTAATTTTCCGAGAGAACGACCGCCAGAAATTACTTCTTGGAAAGCCATAAAACACGCATAAAATAACAAAGTAAACAGACGGTCAACTAATGGATTAATGTCTTCTAATCCCTCAAAGACGTTACCCATGCCTAAAACGGCAGCAATTACGCCAATTGAAATTGCACCAGTAAAAAGTACGGCGTAAAAAAGGATTAAATCAATTAAAAAATTAGCAAAACGTAAGCCTTTGTCAACAGGTACGACTTCTTCAATAATTTCTGCATCTTGTAGATACTCATTCATGATAATTGGGGGTTTTAAAAGATTAAAAAATAAGTGAATTTAAAGATAAATAAAACTGCTTAGTAATGGTGAAATAATGACTTATAAAATTTTAGGGTGGCTATTTTAACGTCAGTTTTCTCTACTTTTGAAGCGAATAGCATCGCTATTTAATGAAAAAGTAGAGAAAAATGGCGATAAAAGAGTCGCTTAAAAATTATAAGTTATTGTTTTACCGTTACTTAAACTTTAGCGGACACTTTACAAAAATATGATTAAAGGATTAGTAATACGCTCAACAGGTTCTTGGTATGAAGTACTTTCTCTCGACGAAGAACGTCATGTTTGGCAATGCCGTTTGAAAGGGGTTTTCAAAATAAAAGGATTGAAAACTTCCAACCCAATTGCGGTTGGAGATAAAGTTTTTTTCGAGATTGAAGATGAAAACCAGAACCATGGTACTATCTACAAAATTGAGCAACGGGTAAATTATGTCATTCGCAAATCTGTCCATAAAACGGCTCATGGGCATATTTTAGCAGCCAATGTTGACCAAGCGGTAATTATCGTAACTGTTTCATTACCAAGAACTTCGCTGGGTTTTTTGGATAGATTCTTGGTTTCCACGGAGTCTTTTAGAATACCCACAGTAATTGTTTTTAATAAGATAGATTTATTAGACGAAGACGAAAAAGACTATGTAGCAGACTTAGCAAGTTTGTATGAACCAATGGGGTATCGCTGTCTTTTTACATCGGCAGAAACTGGTTTGAATATTGAAGAATTTAGAGATTTATTGAAAGAAAAAATTTCCTTAATTTCTGGTCATTCAGGAGTTGGGAAGTCAAGTTTAGTCAATAAAATTGCTCCACATTTAGATTTAAAAACCACAGAAATTTCTACTTTTGCAAACAAAGGAGTTCATACAACAACCTTTTCAACTATGTTTGAATTGGATGATAATTCTTTTATCATCGACACTCCAGGCATCAAAGAACTGGGCTTGATTGATATTGAAAAAGAAGAATTGGGACATTTTTTTCCAGAAATGCGTGAAAAATTAGGCGAGTGCCGTTACCACAATTGTTTGCATTTGAACGAACCCGCTTGTGCGATTAAAAAAGCAGTCCAAGATGGGGAAATTGCAGAAAGCCGATACGCCAGTTATTTGAGCATGATTGAAGGTGATGATAATAGGAGGTAAAAGATTTTTTCAATTTGTGATTTTTTCAATTTGTGATTTAGTGAGTTGTGATTGAGTGAGTTTCTAATACCTCATAATTCACTATCCTAATATTCCATTAACTCGCAATTCACTAACTCACAATTCACTAAATCACAATTCACTAACTCATAATTCACTAAATCACAAATCACAAATCAATCAAGCACAAACAAAAAACAACAACGATATGGAAATCAAAAACGAAGCTGAATATGAAAAATTCTCCGACCGTGCTGATGCAATTTTCAATGCCAAAAAAGGAACGCCCGAACACGCAGAATTACAAGAGTTGCTCAAAGCATTGAGAAAATACGAAGATGATTTCGTGAAAATGTTGAAAGATAATGATGCGTTTTGAGGTTAAATTTTACTGACTAATTCAAAGATTTAAGTTGTTCTTTTATGCTCGAAATTCTCTCTTTTTCATGGATGAAAATTGGCGAAGAAGTTCTTTCTAAACAATCCTTAATGTTACAACGCTCGCAAGTTTGATTCACAATTTTACGAGTAATTTTAGTGTCGTTAATGAACTGAATGGTATTTCTGAGAAGGTCGTTGATTTTAATTCCTAAAGTTATAGCGTATTGATTATCAGACGATTGAAGAGAATTTTTTAGAAGTGTTATTTCTAAAAAAGAAATTTGTGTTATATCAAATTCTGAAACCTGAACACTACAAATTGTCTCTTTCTGGAATGCTGACATTCCGCTCCAACGATTACAATAATGTTCTGGATTTGTGAGTAAATAGGGTGGGTGCAAGCCATTGAGATGAATCTCTTTCTTTAGGGTTTGCGTCGCAGAAGCTGCATCCTTTTGAATCCTAAGAATGTACTGAGATTTTGTATTGAAGTGTCCAGACAATACGCTCGAAAATCGCATTAGTGCAACTTCTGGAGTTGTATTGAAAAGTTGTAAAATACTCAGAAATGCTTCTTCATGCCATTTTGGTGACGCAAAAAGGTAGGTTAATCTCTCCACAAAAACATCCCGATTGATTAAAATCGCCCCAGCAAAATAGGAAGCCCTAAAATTATTCAAGATTTCTTCAAACGTTTCTTTGTCAATTGATGGAGAAACAAAAGGTCGGTTTTTTAAATTAAGATACTGAAAACCTATTTCTTTTGCTAAAACAAAATTTCTTCTTTCAGTTGTTAAGTATCTGTTAATCAGAAGTTTATGGTTATTTTCTTTGTAGAAAGATTTGATTTTTTTTAGTTCACTATTGGTATTTTCTGAAAACTCTCCAACCGTAATCTGATACTTCTCCTTCAAAATACCTTCCAATAAATCACTATTCGGAGAGGTAATTTTAGTAATTCCACAAAGATTTCTGAATTCTTGGGCAGCTTGTTCTAAGTCTTCGAAATAGTTATTGTTATGTTCGATATAAGCTCTCAGAACAGCTTGAAAAAAATCATCAGATGTAATACCATACGTCCGACTGAGTTCTGTAATCGTACTGATAAAAACGCTAATTTTTGAAGGTGTTCCAGACATTAATTCAACTAAATCTGGAGTTTCAATGCCAAAAATGTGCAATGGTAAAGCTGAAAGAGTAGGAGAGTTGAGAAAGTCTGTCAGTGGTTCAAGTTGAGAACTCATTTTCAAAGAAACCAAACTGTCATAATCAGTCTCAAAAACCCTTGCCAAAGCCATTATTTTTTCGGTTTTAGGATATTTTTTGCCTCTTTCGATTTCGTTTAAATAAGAAATAGAAAACCCTGCACGCTCTGCTATGTCACTCAATAATAGACCTTTATCTAAACGAAGTTGTCTGATTTTTAAACCAAAAATAATCTTTACTTTCTCTGTTTGGCTACTCATAATTTGGGTTATTCTTGAAGTTATATGCTTATTTTATTAGTTAGATTTAGATATTAACAATAATTATTTTTTGCTATTCAATGTATTTTTATTTTTTTACAATAATATATTCGATATGTTTGCATTATTGTTTTACTAAATTACTAACTACAATGAATTACAAAGATGTTTTTGGAGATTTTAAAATAAAGTCGCTAAAGTTCCAAGTTACCATATATTTCTACTTAGTAATATTTTATTTTTTGGTGACGTATTTCAAAGAAATTCAATATGTGGATTTACTTGTCTTTGATAAACCAATTATTCTTTTCTCTTATAAGGATATCGACTTTAATTCATTTATTATTCCACCAGTAGCAACGGGGTGGCATAAAATGGATTTCTCCTTAAAAATGACAGATTTAAGATTATGGCAACAACCATATTTCTATATGTATATTTTAGGAGTGATTTTAAAAGCGACAATTGTAATTATTAGCTTGAATATTTTGCGAAAAATTGCCATTGCATTGGATAAAAATGAACCTTTTCAAGAGAAAAATATTCACCGTTTTAGTAGTATAGGAATTTTACTAATTGTTTACTTTTTTTGTGATGCTTTAGAAAACTATGGTATCAGATATTTGATTAGAAATGTTTTCTTTCCAACCAAAAATATCTACCACTTCAAATACAATTTACTCAGTTTCTGGGTACTATATTCGGGAGTTTTCTTTACAATTTGTAGTGAAATTTTAAGAAAAGGCTTTCTTTTAAAACAAGAAAGTGATTTAACCATTTGACCGATGCCAATAATCGTAAATTTAGATGTGATGATGGCAAAACGCAAGATGTCTCTCACAGAATTATCCTTGAAGTTAGACATAACAATGGCAAACTTATCAATTTTGAAAACTGGTAAAGCCAAAGCGATTCGTTTTTCAACTTTAGAAGCCATTTGTCTTGCTCTCAATTGCCAACCAGCAGATATTTTAGAATTCGTAGAAGAATAATTTTCATAAAAAAGTCAAGTCTTTGATGAGGGCTTGACTTTTTATGAAAATTTGTCAAACTAAACAATTGCCTCCAATTGTTGATGAAAAACTGAATCTTGATTGAACGATTTTGTAATCCAACCGCCTCCTACCACATCGTCACCTTCATAAAAAACTGCTGCTTGTCCAGGGGCAATTCCCGAAACTTGTTCATGAAAAAGAGCCTTCATTTTGTCGCCTTCTTGCGTAATAATGGCTGGTGTTCCTGCATCTTTGTAGCGTACTTTCGTTACTGTCTCCAAAGGTTTGTCGATGGAGGCATATTTTTGCATGGTCAATTTTCCAACAAACATTCCGTCCCTGAGTAAATCTGAATCTACTCCAATCACTACTTCATTAGTTTCTTTTCTGATTTCGGTCACATAAGCAGGATAGCCAAAAGCTATTCCTAAACCTTTACGTTGCCCGATAGTATAAAATGGATAACCTTCGTGTTTGCCTAAGATTTTGCCATTGGTATCAACAAAATTACCCCCTTTTACTCTTTCTTCTAAACCATCAATTCTCCTTTTCAAGAAACCTCTGTAATCATTGTCTGGCACGAAACAAATTTCGTAACTTTCTGATTTATTGACCAAATCATAAAATTTTCTTTCCGTAGCCATTTCTCGAATTTCTGATTTATGTAAATGTCCCAAAGGTAATTTTGTCCGAGAAAGGCTTTCTTGGGACACCCCCCAAAGCACATAACTTTGATCTTTTAGCTCGTCTTTTCCTTTAGAAATCACGTAACGAGCATTTTCTTCACGAATATTAGCATAATGTCCAGTGGCAATTAATTCGCAATCTAATTTATCTGCTCTTCGCAAAAGGGCATCCCATTTTATGTGGGTATTGCACATCACGCAGGGATTTGGTGTGCGACCTTCCAAATATTCACCCGTAAAATGGTCGATTACAGCATCGCCAAATTCTTCTCTGATGTCTAAAATATAGTGTGGAAATCCTAATTCTACGGCAATATTTCGTGCATCATTTATCGAATCCAAAGAACAGCAACCTGTCTCTTTTTTCGACCCACCCGACGACGCATAATCCCAAGTTTTCATGGTCATGCCTACAACTTCATAACCTTGTTCGTGCAACATTACTGCCGCCACCGAACTGTCAATGCCACCACTCATGGCGACTAAAATTCTTCCGTGTTTACTCATTTTGTTTTCTGCTGGGGTTCAAAGCCCCACGTTTATTTTTTTCGGTTAATGCTTAACGGTCAACGGTTCACGGTGAACGGTCAATGGAACACGGTTAAAAGTTCATGAGACATTACACCATGAATCATTTTTCATTTATATCATTTGCTAATCCGTTGACCGTTTGCCGTTTACCGTGAACCGTTCACCGAAAGCCGTAGCAAAGTTACAACATTCTTCCGAATGCTTTGGTTCTGAGGTGTTCTGGATTAATTTTGCAAGAAAAAAGTATAATGTTAAAGACAAAAGTTAAGATTTCAAATGTGACAAATCTCTCGGACGCTCGCTATTGTGCAGGAATGGGAGTAGAAATGATTGGGTTTTCGATGGATAATTTCCCTTTTGAAACCTATAAAGAAATTCGTGGTTGGCTGTCGGGCGTACAAATTGTAGGAGAAACTTCTGAGCAGGATTTGCTAAAAATCAGTGAATTGAAAGAACATTTTTTACCAGATATGATTCAGGTAAACCAATGGGATAACCTTCAAGAAATCAAGAAGTTAGGCTTGCCAATTATATTGAAAGTTGATTTTGCAACGGCTAATTTACCAGCTTTGTTTCAGAGTACAGTAGCTGATGTTGACTATTTTTTATTGGAAAGTTCAGACGATTTTTCTCGTTTAGACGATGCCACCATTAGCCAAATTGATTCATGGTCTTTCAAATATCCTATCTTGTTGGCATTTGGAATTTCAGATAAAAATGTAGGACAGGTTTTATCAGAAACAAATATAGAAGGTATTGCCATTGAAGGTACAGAAGAAGAACGCCCTGGCTATAAAGATTTTACGGAAATGATGGATTTGATGGAGGCTTTGGAGGAGGAATGTTTGAGAGGACTTGTAAGGTTTTTCCCATTTTATCAACCAATTGAATATCAGATTGGTAAGGGATTTTTAAATTAATAATTTGTTGGGTTGGATTAGGGTAAATCCAATTAGCACTTACTTCATTTTCGGTTGACAAAATCACAATTTTAGATGAATTTTCTAACAAAAGTAGTCCTCCTGCATTTGTGCCAACAATAAAATCTGGGAGTAAATCTCCATTCAAATCTCCAGCCGTTACTACAAGATTTCCACCCAATTTTTTGAATTCTTTTTTCTGTGAAATATCATTAAAAAGCAGCGTACTGTCACCCTTGAATAATGCTACATTTTGTTCTGTAAAATTGGGGTAAATCTTCAAAACTCCACTTCGAGAAGCCGTTATTAATTCTGGTTTTTTGTCAAAATCTAAATCAATCGCCATTAGATAAAGTCCACCAGCAAGGTAGTTAGATTTTATGCCTCCGTATTCTTCACGGTCAAGGGTGTATGAAGGCGTTTTATTAGTTCCTCTATTCTTCCAAAACTGAATATTTCCTCTACTTTTTGCTAATAATAAATCGGTAATTCCGTCTTTATCTGCATCGGTAAAAAGTGGAAAATCTCCGTTACTCATTTCTAAAACAGGAGGAATTATGATAGATTCTGAAACATTCAAATCAAATCCTTTTCCAGAAGATTTGTTTGGAATATACCGCATTTCTACACCATTGAAAGTATTGGCTATCCAGCCCAAATCTGGAATGTTATCTCCATTGAAATCATTTGTAAGTATCTTAATGTCAGTGAGTTGTAAATTTTTTGAAAGATTCAAATAATCACTACTGACCAATTGAAAATAACTTTTCTGATTGGCATCTTTTTTATTCTCATAGTACGCAATACTCGCTCGCACGCCAGTTTCGCCCCGTATTCCACCATTGCTGACCAATAAATCCAAATCTTTGTCACCATCAATATCTATCAATAATGGACTGGCATTTTCGCCCAAATCAAGCATAGAATTTTGCAAAAAATCATTATTGACATATTCCCAAATTGGCTTAGTCTCAGAGCCTTTATTTTTGTAAAACCAAGCAGATTTTTGATAATCAACCGAATAACTACCATTATCGGGACTATTGGTAGCAACTATTAAATCTTTGATGCCATCTTGGTCAAAATCTTCATTAAACGGAGCAAGAAACACTTTGAAGGTTGCTGGTTTAGATTCGGGGTAAGTATAGGTAGCTTTTTTGAAAATTGCCTGATTATCAGTGCCTTCATTCATCATTGAGCCAATATTATTTGCTGTAACGTGTCCGTAAAGCATATCTTTTTTACCATCAGCATTAAGGTCTAACAACAAAATAGAGTTACCAGAATGCAATACTTTCGCCGCTTTTTGTTGGGCATTCTCTTTGGGATTACAGTCTAAATCAAAACGGACATCATTGAAGTGTTCTTTCAAGAAATTACCCCAACAGTAGCCAATTTTTTTAAATTCAAAATGTGTTTTATCCCCGTAGTTTTCCATGCTATAATTTCGGTGAAATTCGACTGTATTTCCACCAGAATCGAAGGCGAGAACATCAATATCGCCATCGTTATCAGCATCGACAATGGCAGGAATGTCCGAAGAAGCAACGTAAAGATTGATTTTTCCACTAAATCCTTGCGTGTAAACAGGGTTGAGAATTTCTTGAAAAGCTAAATTTCCAACAGAAATGTTCTTGAAAATTTTCATTCCAGCAGGGGCATACGTGAACAAATCTTTCTTGCCATCGCCATCATAATCGACCATGAGCATCCAGTTATCAATATCAGGAAACTGACTTTCAAATTGAGGAGCATGAATCCAAGCATTATTCTTAGATTGAAAAATCATCAATTTATCTGAACTTCTATCAAAAACGATGAGTCCTTTTGTGCCTTTATTGTCTAAATTGCAAGTCGAAAACTGGGGGGCATTGATTCCGCCAGCCCAAGGATTATTGTAAGTACCTGAAAAATAAATGCTTTCCTGATTATTGCCTCCAGATTTTTGTGTAAAAGAAAAGTCTTGGGCTGAAGATAAAAAGTTTATATTGAATACGAACAATAAAACTATTGACCAAGCATTAATTATCCAATAATCAATCTGTACTTCACGGGTTCGACTGTCATAAATTTTCGTAAAAAATTTAGAAGAACCAAAAATCTTATCTATAACTAAACGAAACATAAAATTTTTCATAGCAAATTTGTAAATAAAACTCATTAACTCTTTAACGATGATTACGATTTCAGAATTATATCAAAAATACAAAGAATGTACTGGTGTTTCCACTGATACCCGCAAAATTGGTGCGAATATGCTATTTTTTGCATTGAAAGGTCCAAATTTCGATGCCAATACTTTTGCTGCTCAAGCATTGGTAAAAGGAGCAAAGTATGCGATTGTCGATGACCCCACTTTTGCAAACGATACAAATACTTTTTGCGTTGCCGATACCCTAAAGGCTTTACAAGATTTAGCACTTTTTCATAGAAGAAAACTAAATATTCCTGTGGTCGGACTGACAGGTTCAAACGGAAAGACAACTTCTAAGGAATTGTTGAATGTTGTTCTCTCGAAAAAGTACAAAACTTTAGCAACCTCTGGGAATTTGAATAATCATATTGGAGTGCCTTTGACGGTTCTTTCAATTGATAATTCTGTTGAAATTGCCATTATCGAAATGGGGGCAAATAAGCAAGGAGACATTAAAGAGTTAGTTGAAATTTGTGAGCCAACACACGGATTTATCACAAATATTGGCAAAGCACATTTAGAAGGTTTTGGCGGAATTGCAGGTGTGCGAAAAGGAAAGGGTGAATTATATGATTGGCTTTCGATAAATAATAAAACGGTCTTTGTAAATGCAGATTCACCGCCAACTTTAGACATGATTTCTGGGCGACCATTTTATGATACAATTGTTTTTTCAACCGAAGAAGAATCTGATTATCAGAAAGTTGCAGATTTGGTAGATGAAATACCAACCGTAGTTTTTAGTGTAAATAAAAAGCAATACACCACTCATTTAACTGGAAGATACAATTTTGATAATATGTGTACAGCTATCAGAATTGGACAATATTTTGGTGTAAAAACCGAAGATGCCTGTGAAGCAGTGGCTGAATATGAACCTACAAACAACCGTTCTCAGTTTGTGGAAAAAGGTACAAATATGGTTTTGATGGATGCCTACAATGCAAATCCATCGTCGATGAATGCAGCCATCAAAAACTTTGACAACCTAAAAGCCGAGAAAAAAATGGTGATTTTAGGCGATATGTTTGAACTCGGAGATGAAGCACAATCGGAACACGCAGCCATTGGTAAATTATTGGCAAAGTGCAATTTTGATTATATTCTTTTAGCAGGAAAATTAATGGAAAGTGCCGTGCCACACTTACCCATGATGAAGGCATTATATTTTCCAGATAAATTTGGGCTTCATGTTTGGTTGCAAGATAATCCTCAGCAAAATACTCATGTTTTGGTAAAAGGTTCTCGTGGAATGGGCTTGGAAAGTGTTTTGGGATTTTTATAAAGATTTCCCAAGGATTTCTTCTATTAAAGTTGACATTTTTGAGCCTTTAATTTGAGGTTTTTGAAAGCGATTGTCAAATGTAAAAGGCTCAATTTTAGTTACCAAACTATCATTCATTTTGTCATGAAAAGGATTCAATAAAATGTTATAAGAAGATTCAGTTTGAATAGAATGAACAGCCGTAGGGAGCTGTAAAGCAAGATATTTTTTGTTTTTCAGCCATTGTTCTGTTACCTTATGGAGAATGCTCGGTGCTGGCGAGTCTCGCCAAACTTTCGGTAAAAAAGATGGTTCAATTTTTAGAATTTCTTCTTCTTGGATTTCTATTGTAGCAACCAATAAAGAGGGTAATTTGCTGTTGGGAAATCCCTCAAAATAGTGAACTAAATATTCCAGAGAAGCTAATTCGACAGTTAAAGAAGTATATACAACAGGTACTCCGATAGGATTCCAACGACCACCAGTTATTTCGGCACCTTTCCCAGATAGAAAATCCTTGGGCAAACCAGAATGTGCAGATTGAAGACGATAAATGTTCAAAATATTTTTTTTAAGAGTAAACTCCAAACTCTATTTTCTTTAAAGTATTTGTTACAACTTCAAAACCTGTGATGGTATCCAATAACTCAACCCCAGATTTATCTCCAAAAATTCGCATAGATTGTCTCATCCATAGTTTGAAATCTTCTAATTCAGAAAAAACATCTTCTCCGTATTGATATAGTAACATCAATTTCAACAAACGCTCTGTACTTGACGTATCTAATTGTTTATCAGTAGGATACCTATGCAATGTTCTTTCCGAAATATTTAAAATTCGAGCTATTTCACGGTCAGAAAGTTCAAGTTGTTTTCCAACTGCATCAATTGCCCCACGATTGAGGCCTTTCCGAGAAAGTTCAATCAATTCTAATGGATTTTGTAAAAGATTGATATTGTTTGAAGATTTCATATTTCATTCATTTTGGCATAAATATATATGACAAATGGCATACTTCCAAAAATATATTTTGAAAATATGCCATTTGAGACTTTTATCTTTATACAGTCTAAACCAAAATCTCTCCTACAATTTGTTGTAAAATTTCTAAACCATCTATATTTCCTAACATTGGATCTGCGGCTCTTTCTGGATGTGGCATCATTCCAAAAACGTTCCTATTTGCGTTACAAATTCCTGCGATATTTTCTATACTTCCGTTAAGATTGGTTTCATCCGAAATATCACCATTTTTATCACAATATTTAAAAAGGATTTGATCATTATTGATTAATTCTTGCACAGTTTTAGCATCAGCAAAATATCTTCCGTCTGCATGAGCTACGGGTATTTTGTAGGCTTTGTTTAGGTCTAAACCATTGGTTAGCAATGCGTTATTGCTAATAGTTTTAAGATAAATGTTTTTAGAAACAAATTTCTGAAAATCATTTCTCAATAAAACACCAGGCAATAAACCTGCTTCAACCAATACTTGGAAACCATTGCAAATACCGAGCAAATAACCTCCATTATTAGCGTGTTCAATTACTTTTTCCATGATAGGAGAGAAGCGTGCGATTGCCCCCGAACGGAGATAATCTCCATAAGAAAAGCCACCAGGAAGAATGATAAAATCACAACCTTGAAGGTCAGTATCTTTATGCCAAAGTTTGATAACATCTTGATCCATTGCTTGCAAAACACCAACGGTATCGTCGTCACAATTTGAGCCTGGAAATACTACTACACCAAATTTCATATTTTATATTTTTGTCGAGTTTGAAATATTCAATAAAATTACTTCTTTCTTACGAAAATGTAAGGGTCGAACTCAACGAAATCGGGAAATTTCAAGCTCATCGTAGTGGTTTTACCATTTTGAACTTCAAAATTCATGGTATTTGACCCGTTCATAAGGTTTGCATAGGTACACCAAAAATCATTATTTCCCATAGCTTCAATTTTTTGAGAAAGTTTTCCGTGAATAGGAGATTCTAAACTAAGCATATTATTGGCAAACTTTACTTCAATGTCCCCATAGACATTATGCGTGTAAATGCCTGCATATTCCTTTAGCAACAAAGTAGGTTTAGGTTTATCAGTGATTTTCTTTTGGGTCTCTTTTAAGGCTAAATCATTTGCATTTATTTCGTCAAGATTTCCTTTCCAGAAGATATTGTCATAATTTCTATAAGGTTGCCCCAAAAGTGCGTCCAATAATTGATAGTGTAGCGGTGTATGAAAGTTTGCACTGGAAGAATTTGTCAAAATGATAAAACCTACTCTACCATCTGGACTAAAAGCAGTGCTTGACAAAAAACCATTTACGCCACCATCATGGGTAATGATTCTTTTGCCAGCATAATCTCTTACGAACCAACCAAGCCCGTAATTATAAAACTGAGAAGGGAACAAACCTGATTTTCTTGTTGTAATAATCAACTGAGGTTCCCACGTTTTCATGACAACTTCTTTCGGAATCACCTGATTACCAAGTACTTTGCCCGTATCTAATTGCATTAGAATCCATTTTGTCATGTCTTTTACAGAGGCAGAAATACTACCTGCTGATGCTAAATTATCAATGATTCCGAAAGGGATTTTGGTTATTTTTTTATCATGAACTATGTGTGCATAAGCCTTATTCTGAGCGGATTCCATTTCAGATGTTAAGGCAATTGCCGAGTTCATTCCTACTGTTTTAAAGATTTTTTCACGAATAAAATTTTCCCATTGTATGCCTGTTACAGCAGGAATTACTTCTCCAGCAGTTACAAAAGCAGCGTTACAATACCCAAATTTTGTTCGGAAAGGATATTTTGGAACACATTTCCCAAAACGTTCAATGACATTTTTTCTGCTCAGGTTTGATTCCCAGTAGGTAAAATCTCCCTGAAAAGTTTCTAAACCAGAACGGTGACAAAGCATATCTCGGATTCGTGCATCTTTACTTGCCAAAGAATCATTCATCCTAAAATAGGGAATCCACTGAGTAACTTTATCATCAAGTGAAAGTTTCTTTTCTTGTGCCAATAAACATAAACTTGTCGCTGTAAATGCTTTTGTGTTTGAGCCAATCATGAAAAGCGTATTTTCGTCAACCTTTTCTGGTTTACACACTTCTCTTACTCCATAAGTTTTGGTCAATAAAATTTTTCCATCTTTAATGACAGCCAAAGCAAGTCCAGGGATTTGCCAATTTTTCATGCCCTTTTCTATATAAATATCAAGGCTATCAGATAAGAAATTGTTAGTTTGGGCTTTTAGATTTTCGATACTAAAAAATATCAAAAGAAGTAACAGAATAAATAGTTTTTTCATGATTTCTCGTTAAGTTTTCAAATGCAAATCAAACAAAAGTATCTTGGAAAACGTACCGATTAATAACTTTTTTTTGAAATATGTTTTAGCATCTTAATTATTGGATAACTTTGGGTAAAACAAACTTCGTAATCATGAAAAATCTTAAACTCTCTCTAATATTTAGCTTTATTTTCGCTCTGAAAAGTCTAAGTCTTTCTGCCCAAGATTTAATTTATACCAATGACGGTCGGACTTTGGAAGGCAGGGTTGTTGAGATGAAATCCAATAAGTTTCGTTACAAAAAATCTGAGAATCTTAAAGAGAAAATGTTCACCATCAAGAAAGAAGATGTTGTTTTGATTTTTAACAGAAATGGAACATATCTTTCTATGGCGAATTTGCCGAAAAATGCGGACGACATTATCAATGATTATCTCGGAAATGCAGAATTTAATGAATCCGTTTTTTCGTTGGATAGAGTCATAACGTCTGATAATCAGATACTTGTGGGAGAATTCATTACAGAGGTTGACGATAACATCAAATTCAAAGATCAGCAAGGGAATGTAAAAACCATCGAAAAAGGGGATATTTTAGCGATAATCTATCGTGATGGTACGCATAAATTGATGCTCTATCCGTCTATTGCAGCCACTGGTTTGGCACGTGTCAGAGAGAAAATTAATGAATTGAATGACCAAAATGCACAAGGTGCAATCACTCCAATGGCAACTTCTACGCCAGTTGAGGAAAAAAAGGAAGTTGCTGTTGAACCTGTAAAACCAGCAGAAATTTCTCCTGCAATAGCCGAAAAAACAGGCATAGAGGATTTAGACGATGTCAGTTTCAAGGAATACGAGCAGAAAGCACTGAATAAAGTAAACGATTTAACAATTTATATTGCTAAAATTGCCAATAAAGCTACCGACTTTGGCGAGTCTGGCAAGGCGATAGATTTAGCTGTGGCACTTTTCGTGAGCGAAGAGTCTGTGGTAGAAGTAAGTTCAATTAAAGCAGGAACTCGGAATAAATATAAGGTTAGAAAATATTTTAATAATTTGAAATTATTGAAATATGACAAAATTTCTATTGAATGGACGAATATTAATTATGTGAGTAATCTAAAAAAAGGAGATGATGGAAACTACCACGGAACGATTTCTTATCAGCAAGAATTCAAAGGATATAAAGATGGAAAGGTTGTTTACTCTGATATTACAGAAAAAAATGTGGAGGTTATTCTGAAAACATATATGAAAAATGTGGACGGAGAATCAAAATTGCTGTGGGATGTTTTCTTGGAAGATATTGGTGTGGAACAAGATAGACAAATCTAAGAAGTAGTTGATACGTTTTAAGTTAACAAGTTTTTAAATTGAAATGGTTTTTAAGTAATTGATAATCAAATGACTATAGAATATTTCTCAGCGAGTTCTTAATGAAACAATACCTAACACTATTCTTAATTTTACTTACCAATGCCTTGTTCTCTCAGGCGGTGTCGATTGACGACGCTAAATTATTTAATCCAACTTACAAATTGGGGCGAGATAAATTTGAAAATTATGCCTATAAAATCAAACAGATAGATGAATTTATCGAACGATTTAATAATAGTGACAAATCACTTTTGCGTAAATACCAGATTGCTAATAATCAAAACCTCGATGGAAAAAGAATAGACGTTTACCGACAACTTTTCAATAAATCCCAGACTTGGAAAGTAGAAGATATTCGAGATTTTTATCGTCTCATCAATAATAAATTTCAACCAGTTTATATAAGTTTTTACGATAAAGATTGGTATGCAGAAGTTACTTGCGGTTTTTTGTATCAATCTAAAAAACAGACAGTTACGCTAAAATTAAAGGTTTTGCGGACAGGCGAAAACTCTTCCAGATGGACGATTTTTGATGTTTCAGAAGGCTTTCTGTCTAAATATCCCAATGATTCTTTTCCTTCACTTTCTGCTAATGCAGACGTCCGTAAATCCCTCAGTCCAGCCAGTCATGGTACCAACTTTTTAAAGTTAGAAAAAGCACTTTCCGACAAAGAAAATATGAGAGTATTTTTCGATGAAAGTTTTTTCATACAACATCACGCACCTTTCATGCGGGAGTTGATGAATGGCAATTTAACCTTCCAACAAGTAAACCAAGTGAAATACCACTTTCTACAAGTAAAAGACTGGGTTTTTGTGGTAGAAAAATTCAACCGACAAAGTAATAACTCAGGATGGTTGATTTCTAAGTTGTTGAAAGTCAGCGAGGAAGAGAAAAAGGGGTACTGAATTTACACCCCATACTGTTTTCTCACATCAGATGGAACTCCTTCCCATTGGTTGGGGCGATTTCCCACATAACCGATGTCGTTATGACCCATTTCGGTAGAATAAAAACCCGACGCTGTTAGATTTCTCATCAAAGAAAAGAAGTTTACTCCTTGCGAAAACTCCTTTTTTGCCTTCTCTGGGTACGCAATATCATCTACAATTTCTACTTGTTGCTTGCTGTTCAAATCCACAAAATTTTTCTGAAAACGTTTAATAGATTGCGAATCTAACCAACGCAAACCACCTCTCATTGGTGTCTGAAAATCCTTTGGTCGGTCTTTTGCCATGAATTCAATAAATGCAGGAACACCAGCCTGAGACGCACTTCCAGAAATTTTATCAGCAGGAATAATAATGTCAGCCAAGACGGTAATTGTCTTCATTTCATGTTCAGAAAAAAACTTTTCTGCCATCAATTTAGCATCCCGAATCGCCTCCGCTTTTGTTCTACCGCCAGGGATTGGGATTTCAGCAGTGGTGGAATTTGTTTTCTTTGGTTTGGGTTTGTCAAGCATTTCAGCTGCTTGCACATCAGCCCCAATCACCGCCATACCAAGCGACGAAAGCCCTATATTTTTTAAATAATCTCTTCTTTTCATTTTAAATTTTGCTCTATTTTTTGAATTGGAGTGTAACAAAAGGAGTTTTACAAATGAGTGACTATGCAATTACTTATACTGAATGCATTGTTAACCGTGGCACGGTTGAGGTTCAATTTCTCATAAATGGGATTACATCTCAACCGTACCACGGATTCTCGTATAAATAAAAGAAGAACTAAATAAGTTTAAACATCGTGTCAGATTTGAGAATCAGACATCACGAAAAAAATCGAACATCGAAAATCGAATACCCGAAAAACGAAAATCAAATATTCCCTTTCTTTTTCTCACTAATGATAAACTCAGAAGTTCGCATTGATAAAGCCATGATTGTCCAAGTTGCATTTTTATCTCCTTGCGAAACAAATGGAGCGGCATCAGCCACAAACAAATTTTTTACATCATGAGCCTGACAATTACTGTTCAATACAGACGTTTTATTGTCATTTCCCATTCTGGCAGTGCCTACTTCATGGATAATTAAACCTGGGTCAGCCAAACCGTAGTTTTTACTGGCATCGGGTTTTGGACCTAATGGGATACCCCCAATTTCATGAATAATCTGCTCGAAGGTATCTTGCATATGTTTTGCCTGCTTTATTTCATAATCAGACCAAACATAATTGAAACGAAGCACAGGAATTCCGTATTTGTCAACCACATTCGGGTCGATTTCGCAATAATTGTTGTAATCTGGCACAGGTTCACCTCTACCAGCCATACCGATGTAAGCTCCGTAAAATCTACGATAATCCTTTTTTAATGAAGCCCCGTAGCCCCCAGCCGCCTTTTTGATGCCTTCACGGGTAGGATATTTTTCATTAATTCCCTCGATTCCCCAACCAAAACCATAAGCTGGCATACCCATGCCACCACCATATTCGATGTGATAACCTCTCGGAAAATCTAATTTTTTATTGTCCAACCACCATGGCGTATAAACGTGCATTCCGCCAACTCCGTCTTCATTATATCTTTTTCTGTCAAATAGTGCAGGAACAATTGCTGAACGACTTGCCCCTGTTGAATCATTAATATATCGCCCAACGATTCCAGATGAATTGGCTAAACCATTCGGAAAACGCTCTGATTTTGAGTTCAAAAGTAAACGAGCGGTCTCTCCAGCAGAAGCAGAAAGGACAACAATTTTACCCTTCACGGTTTTCTCTATCATGGTTTGCGTATCTACATAAGAGACGCCCGTTGCCAAACCTGTAACGGGGTCAGTCAGGACTTCACGAGCCATAGCATAAGTAATGAGCGTAAGATTTCCAGTTTTTAAGGCTGGTTTTATGAGAACCGAAGAGGAAGAAAAATCTGCGTAAGCCTGACACCCACGACTACATTGATTACAATAAAAACACTCTCCACGCTCTTTGTTGATAGGTTTTGTCAGAATAGAAAGTCTTGATGGTATGGTAGGGATGTTGAGATTTTTGTTACTTTTTTGCAACATCAACTCGTGCAAACGTGGGGCAGGAGGGGGCAAGAAAAATCCGTCTGGTTCATTTCTTAAACCTTCATTCGTACCAAAAATTCCGACTAATTTATCCAAACGGTCATAGTACGGTTTTATATCGTCATAGCCAATGGGCCAATCATCGCCGAGTCCATCAATACTTTTTCTTTTAAAATCATCGGGACCAAATCTCAGAGAAATTCTCCCCCAGTGATTTGTGCGACCACCCACCATTCTCGACCGAAACCATTCAAATTTTGTCCCAGCTACACGGGTATATGGTTCGCCCTCAATGTCCCAGCCACCATAAGCCGCATCAAAATCACCGAATGGTCGAGTAGTATTTGCACCACGCCGAGGAGATTCCCACGGAGCTTTCATTTGGGTAATATATTTTGGGTCGGCAGGGTCAAAATTTTGACCAGCCTCCAAAACACATACTTTTGCCCCAGCTTTTGTCAATTCGTGAGCCGCCATTCCACCACCCGCACCCGAACCTACAATCACGACATCATAAACGGTTGTTTGTTCTTTTATCTGAAAATCAAGCATATCCATGAGATTTTATTTTTCGATACAATATAGAAAAAAAAGAACAATTTCTTGTCTGGATATAAACATAAAAAGAGACTGCCTTTCTGAGACAATCTCTTTTTATAAACAGAACAAATTTTGCAAAAAATATTGAAATATAAAGCATTGATAATCAATTCATTATATTATTACCTTGTTGTCGCTGAGGCTTGAATAGCTTTTGAATATTCTGTTGAAATTTTTGTCATGAAATCGCTGTATTTCTGCATCTCATCCTGTTTGATTTTTCCTCCAAGACCGCCAGCTTCCTGAGAAATCTTAGTGAATTTTGCCTGAACCTCTTGGATTTTCTTGGAATCTTTTGCCTTGTAAGCATCTAAAGTTTCATCTAAAGCGGCTTTGTAATCTTTACAAAATTTAGTCACAGCTTCATCAGAAAACGAAGGAACATCCGATGCAATATCTGATGCTACGTTATCAGTACCAGTAGGAACAGTTGCAGCAGCTTCAACAGGGGCATCAGTTTTTTTATCTTTGCTTCCGCAAGACGAAACACCAATTGAAAGAGCAATTACTACGGATAAGGTTAAGAATACTTTCTTCATTATTATAAAATTTGAGAGTGAAATAATTACTTTCGTAAATATTCATCTAAACTACTAAATTCATTGCTAAATAAAACTTTCTGAGAAGCTAAGTGAGTAAACGGTAGATTTCGTTATCTATTTGTGATTGAGTGATTTGTGATTTATCCATTTGTGATTTAGTGATTTGAGATTTAGTGATTTGTGAGTTACCAGAAAATCACTAAATCACCAATCACTAAATCACAAATGAAATAAATCACAAATGGAGTTACTTTACCGCCGCTCTTCTGAGTCTATCATTGATTGCTCTGCCTAAGTCTTTTTCAGGCAATAATTCTACATAAATTTTTTCGATTTCCATTGCATCTAACTGTCTCATGAACGCAAAAAGATTTTTTGCAGCTTCTTTGTAACTACCTGATTCAGAAAGAATTAATTGATTTTCTTTTGGTAAATTTATATTATATTCTCTGAAAGCCAGATATCCAATTCGCTCTTTTTGTGTATCTATATCAAATGTTTTTTTATCGAAAATGAGTAAATCTTTTTTCGGAGAATAATGGCTTTTCAACATTCCTGGAGCTTTCGGATTAGAAGAAGAATGCGTATTTACGCTTACTTTGCCAACAATTTTTTCAATATCTTCAATTGCTAAACCGCCCTTCCTGAAAATGATAACTTCTTCATTTTCAAAACCAATAATGGTTGATTCTATTCCAATTTGACATTCTCCTCCATCCAAAATAAAAGGGATTCTTTCTCCTAATTGTTGCTCTACGTGTCGGGCAGAAGTGGGCGAAATATACCCAAACGGATTGGCACTCGGAGCAGCGACTGGGAAATCTAAATTTGCTAATAATTCAAGAGTCAGTGCATGATTCGGGATTCTGACTGCCACAGAATCAAGACCAGAAGTTACTAAATCTGGAATAGATTCATGTTTTGGCAACAACAAAGTCAAGGGACCAGGCATAAACTCTTGTGCCAATAATAATGCTTTTTCTGGAAGGTAATGTACAAAATCTTTTAACCGTTCTACGCTATTGGTGTGTACAATGAGTGGATCAAAATTAGGACGATTTTTTACTTCAAAAATCTTTGTAACTGCCTCAATATCAAAGGCATTCCCTGCCAAACCATACACAGTTTCGGTAGGAATTCCGATAACATTTCCTTGATCTAAAAATATTTTTGCTTGATTTATATCTGAATTAATGATTGCCATGTTACATCTAAGCCCCCAAATGAGAGGTTTTTTCGCCGATTTATTTCTACAAAAATACAAAAGCCCACGGATTATCAGTGGGCTTTTATTAAAATGAGTTATTTGAAATCAGTTAGAATCTGATTTTATTTTCTGAATGATTGCTTCAATCTTTTTAATAGACAATCCAAAAGATTTTGATATAAATTCTACGGTTGCTCCATTTTGTATTAAACCTTTTACATGATTAAAAGTTACATTTTCAGTTATTTCTTCTACGGCTGTCATGGCAATTTTGTTTACAGTTGTTGAAACTTTGGTAAAGATAGTAATATAAACTACGTTTTACTTCCCGTATTTTTCCATATATTTTCTGTAAAGACGTTTTTGTTTATCATCCAAATCAACTTTTTTGCCTTGTATGAAAGCTAATTCTACTTTGGCGGTTCTCATGTCCAAAATATCACCTTTTGAAACTACGATTGTGGCGTGTTTGCCATTTTCTAATGTTCCGACCATTTTATCAATTCCCAAAATCTTAGCATTATTCGATGTTATCAGTTTCAAAGCATCTTCTTTTGCCATACCATGCCCTGCTACGTTGCCTGCAATGAATGGTAAATTACGAGTTCTCCAGTTTAAGCCGATGTATGCTAAACCTACCAAAACGCCCTTCTGAGACAATAGATACGGTAATTTATAGGCAATATCAGTATCATCATCAGCACGATTTGGTAAACGATGCGTTGTATTCAGAATAACTGGCACATTGTTTTCTTTCAAAAAATCAGCCGCTAACATCGCTTCTTCACCACCAATTATCACTATTTTCTTCACCCCTTTTGATTTTGCAAATTGAATAGATTCGATGATTTCCTTCCCATAATCTGCCGTGATATACAAGTTTTTCGTACCGTCAAATAGTCCTCGCATCGCTTCCATTTTTACATTGGTCACAGTCGGATTTTTGATTTGATTATAGGCAGTTGCATCATTAAAAGTTTTGTCTAATTCTCTTAGAAGTTCGTCACGTTTGTCGTTTTTCTTGATAGCAAAAGTGAAAGTTTCAAAATTAAAATCTCTTTTGAAATAACCTACCCAATTCAAATGAACTCCATCGTCTGCTTTCAAAACGGCATCTTCCCAGTTCCAACCATCCAATTGCATTACCGAAGACATTCCTGCAACAATATCGCCTTGTGGAGTTGCTTGGGTAATCAAAACACCGTTTCCTCGCACTGTCGGAATCAATTCTGAATCCGTATTGTAGGCAATCAAAGCTCGAACGTGCGGATTAATCGCTCCGACTTCCGCTTGGTCATCAGTTGCACGAACAGCCTCAATTTCTACCAAACCTAATTGATTTGCTGGCGAAATCAGCCCAGGATAAACGTGTTTTCCTGTAACATCAATTACCTCTGCATCGGCAGGAGGCGTTGTTTTTGCTCCGATATAAGTGATAATTCCTTTGTCGAAAGTTATCGAACCGTTTTGAATTATCTGACCGTTCCCAACGTGGATTGTACCACCCGTGAGCGTTACTATTTTTTTCTGTGGACTACCTGCCGCTTGATTCTGGGCAATTGAATTTGTCGAAAACAAAGCCAATAAAGTAGTGATTGTGAATAGTTTATGTAATATTTTCATGATTTTTTTATTTAAAATCCGTTAACTTTCAATATAATTCGTCCATTCTCTTGACATGGTGGACGAATGCTATTCGTCCCTACCAAAAAATGTAACTCATTAATTATCAGTGTCCTGAATTTTTAATTCTACATTTTTAATTCTTAATTATTCCCTACTTATCACAGTTATCGCTAAAATTCAAAGTGCCAAATGCTTTTGTTTGACCTTCTTCTTCGTTCAATCCTCCGAGCGAATTACAATGGAATAATTTTGGCTTTTTCATTTCTGGTTTTGCGGTTGCTGCTCCTCCAGCTTTTGCAGTTAACATTTTCTGAATCAGACGATTACGCTCTGCTGAAATTTTTTCACGAATCATTTTGTCTTTTTCAATATCAAAATAAATACCACCGTCAATGATAGTTTTTTCTGGTTTTGCGTAAACAGACAAAGGGTTTTCATTCCAAAGTACTACATCGGCATCTTTACCAACTTTGATACTTCCCAAACGATTATCCAAGTGCATCATTTTAGCAGGATTGAGTGTTACCATTTTCCACGCATCTTCTTCTGAAATATCACCATACAAAACAGTTTTAGCAGCTTCTTGATTCAAACGACGAGCCATTTCTGCATCATCCGAATTGATTGAAGTGTTCACCCCAACCTTCGTCATGATAGCCGCATTGAATGGAATCGCCTCTTTTACCTCCATTTTATACGCCCACCAGTCCGAGAATGTCGAACCATTTGCTCCGTGTGCTTTCATTTTATCAGCCACTTTGTAACCTTCCAAAATATGCGTAAAAGTATTTACTTTAAAACCCAAAGAATCAGCAACTTTCATCAACATATTAATTTCTGATTGCACATACGAGTGACAAGTGATGAAACGCTTTTTGTTCAAAATTTCTACCAATGTTTCCAATTCTAAATCTCTTCTCACGGGTGCAAGGGCAGGGTTTTTAGCACTTTCTTTCATGGCTTTTTCGTATTCTTTGGCACGTAAAAAACCATCCATCATAATCTGTTCAACTCCCATACGAGTCTGTGGGAAACGAATTCTTGCACGGTCGCCCCAATTGGCTTGCTTCACGTTTTCGCCCAAAGCAAACTTGATAAATCCATCCATGCTTTTGATTTTAAGGTTTTCCGGATTTTCGCCCCACTTCAATTTTATTACTGCCGACTGCCCACCAATACAGTTTGCCGAACCATGCAATAATTGTGATGAAGTAACACCACCAGCCAACTGACGATAAATATTTACATCTTCTGAATTAATAGCATCATCCATTCTAACCTCCGCAGTAACAGACTGTGAACCTTCATTTACCGAAAAAAGAGCTATGTGCGAATGTTCATCAAAAATACCGTTTGTTAAATGCTTACCCGTTCCATCTATCACTTTGGCATTTGGGATAGTAAGGTTTTTCCCGATTTGAGCAATTTTGCCATTTTGCAGTAAAACGTCCATATTCTGGAGAATTCCCTCTTTCTCGTTCGTCCAAACAGTGGTATTTTTTACTAAAATCGTCTCTTGCTTTACTTTTTCTTCAGCCCCAAAACTTGAAAATGGATAGATAATTTTTCCAACTTCTGGTATTACTTTCTTTGTTGTATCGGCTTTTGCAGGGGTTTCTTTAAAAGCATCTTTGAACGTTGCCAAAAATGAAACAGCTTTACCTTCTGCATCAACACCATCACCTTTGAAAGAAGAATTGTCGAAATAACTACTGATTCTTGTATCTCCTTTGTCTTTCTTAGCATCTAATTTAAACAGCATCGTAAACATATTTCCAGAACGAGTTACTTTTGGTGTAACCTTCAGAGAATCAGTCACTAAGATTTGGTACTCTGGTTTTTCTACCTTACCAGTTATGTTCAATTTCATAGGTTTTCCACCTACTTTTAGGTCATAATTCCCCCGAATATCTGTAATTGACATATCAGTTAAAATATGACGCTTCCCCTTTACCCAGTTTTCGTAAATAGTGTTATTTTCTTTGAAAAGATTGTCAGACGTAATCAAGAAATTAGCTAACATTCCTGCTTTTAGACTTCCTACTAAATCATCAACTTTCATCAATTTTGCAGGAGTCGATGTGATGGCAGCTAAAGCCGTTTTTTCATCTAAACCATATTCGATAGCTTTTCTGAGATTTGCCATAAAATCTCCTTTATTTTTTAAATTTGCTGCCGTTAAAGCAAAATTAATTCCTGCACGAGCAAGCATAGCGGCATTGGCAGGTGCCATTTCCCAATGTTTCATTTCTGCCAAAGAGACTACGCCAGCATCGAAAGGGTCTTCAACATCAGGGGTTGTCGGGAAAACCAATGGTACAATTAAACTTGCCCCCGTGGCTTTGATTTCATCTAAACGTTGGTAATCATCTCCCATAGATTTGATAATGTACTGAATACCAAACTCTTTGCCTATTTTATCAGCTCTTAAAGTTCCTAATTTATCGCTTACTTCAAAGATTTGTGGCATTCCCTGATTGGCATTAAATGCTTCCAAAGAGATATTCATTTCAGTACGATTTTTTGATTTTTTGTACCAATCTGCATCCAAATAAGTCTGACGAAGCAACGCCACCGAACCCATAATCGAGGATGGATAATCTTGGGTAGAAGTCCCCTTCGAGAATGAATAATTTGCTGAAATTTTGCCTCTTAATAAAATTTCATGGTCTTTCGCATCTTGCAATGACAACAAAGCTGAACTTCCTCTAACGATACCATCGCCTACATGAGCAACAACTGAACCGAAGCCTAATTTGCGTAATTCTTCGGCTTTAGAAGCGTTAGCAGAAAAAAGGTTGGCGGCATCAATTTCTGGCAAAATTGCTTGATTCCAACTGTATGCTCCTTTTTTCTTAGATTCAAACTGAGGGTCACCTCTGAAACTATTGCCTTCACGTTTAACTTCGGGCATTCCAAAGTCTGAATAAATATCAATCATGGAAGGATAAATGCGTTTTCCTTTCAAATCAATAATTGTTGTTCCACTCGGAATGGCAATATTTTTACCAATTGCTTCGATAAGATGCCCTTTGATGATTAAAGTAGCACCTTCTGTAACTGTATTAGCATCGGAAACGATGGTGGCATTCGTGAAAGCGTACGAATCAAAGCGTTGGTCTTGTACGCCGTTCCTCGGAAAGGTAACTTGGGCATAAAGCGAGACCGTCAACAGTAGCATGTTGATGAGTAGTAGCAGTTTTTTCATTTTTTAAGTTTAAGATGAGTTTTAAATTGAAATTAGGATACTTGTTTACCAAAGATAATTATTCTTGTGTGTAATTTTACATGAGGCTTCCTATGAAAGGTCGCATTCAATCAAAAAAGTAAATTTTTGGCGACAACATCTTTAATTTTTCCAACCAAAAGTTTAATTCAAGAAGCCCACGAAATAGTTACAACAAAATCATTCCATGGAAAAAATCATTTATCATTTAGTTCTACCTGTTTGGTGGGAAAATTTTGAAGGCAAAGATTACTATGAATCCGAGACTTTAGCACAAGAAACATTCATTCATCTTTCTACTAAAAACCAAGTAGAAGGAACTTTGAATAATTATTTTAAAGGAACAGAAAAACTATTTTTGTTGCACATCGACGTTCAGAAATTAACTTCTCAGTTAGTTTTTGAAGATTTGCACGGACACGGTACTTTTCCCCACTTGTACGGAAGATTAAACAAAGAAGCAGTGATTGAGATAGAGGACATCGCTCCAAATTCAGATGGAAGTTTCTTGTATCCAGTGGAGGTATAATTTTAAAACTTCAAAACAAAACTCTGTTTTGGTTGTTTTTTTCTAAAAAACACCAATCCTACAAAGAATAAGTCAATGGTAATCAGAGCTTTATCATGAGTTTTTATATAATCCCAAGCCTGTTCCATTTCTTCAGACCAGTGAATGTCGTCAAATACGAATACCGAATCTTCGTGGGCTTTTGCCAAACATTGTTCAAAATAGCGGACGGTTGGTTCATAGCGATGATTGGCATCAAAAAAAGCGAAATCTATCTTTTCGATTTTAGCTAATGTTTTGGGCAAAGTTTCATCAATATTTCCCACAATCAGCTCAATATTTTCGCAGGATAATTGATTGAAATTATTTTGGGCAATAGCGGCTGTTGCGGGGCATCCTTCAAAAGAATAAACTTTTGCTTGTGGGTTTGCCTTACTCTGATAAATCGTTGTTATACCCAACGAAGTGCCTAAATCAATAATTGTTTTGGATTGGAAATGAGCAATAAGTCGGTAAAGAAGTTTCCCGAATTTGGGGGATTTCTCAGCATTTTTGGCAATCTGAGCAATTGTTCTTTGATTCCCTTTATAGATTTTTGAACCAGCACCAAAATCAGTAATTGTAATCTCGGTTTGATTTGATTTTAGTAGTTTTCTCAAAGACTCAATACTTTGATAATCAATGTGTTTGCTCTTTTTTGTGGGCTTTATAATTTTGAGATACAGTTCATAGACAAAAGGAGAATGCAGCGAATGTTCATCTTTTGCATTGAGTAAATATTGCAGGTATTTTTTAATCAAAGTAGTGTTTTTTTACAGAAGACGTTTAAGACTAACATCGAAATTAATTCAACTTATAAGAAGCTACTAAGGCAAAATCTGGGATTAGGACTGTAAATTGTTTGCCGTCCATAACTCTTTCCATTAAATAAGTACCCCTCATTTTCCCGATGGAAGTACTTAGATTACATCCACTTACATACTCATAGATTTCGCCAGGTTCGAGAACGGGCTGCACTCCAATCACACCTTCGCCTTCAACTTCTCTGACCAAACAGTTAGTATCATGAATATACCAGTGTCTGCGTAAGAGTTGAATAGAATACTGGCTCTGATTTTCGATACGAACTTTGTAGGCAAATCCAAAATTGGCTTGCACAGGATTAGAGAATTCTGGCTGATATTGCACCAACACACTAACCTTTATTCCATCTGTAACAGCTACTACCATAGTTTTTATTTTGAAATCACTAATTTTGATAAATTGCAAACGAAATTTACTCAACAACCGTTGTAAAATCAACAATAGGTTACACTTTTTAGTTTTCTATTGATGAAAGTTATGACCGACATTGATAACTCATTATCCAAAGTAGAATAATATGAATGTGAAAATTGCTGATTCTTGGAAAAATAGGCTCTCCGACGAATTTGAAAAGCCCTATTTTGCAGAAGTTGTTGCTTTTGTAAAAGACGAATATGCGAAGGGTTTGGTTTACCCGCCTGGAAAATTAATTTTTAATGCTTTCGATAAATGTAGCTTTGAAGCAACCAAAGTAGTTATTCTGGGGCAAGACCCTTACCACGGAGAAGGACAGGCAAATGGATTGTCATTTTCTGTAAATGATGGTGTAAGGAGTCCACCTTCTTTGCAGAATATTTTCAAAGAAATTCAGGATGATTTAGGAATTGAAATACCAAGGTCTGGGAATTTGGAACGTTGGGCAACACAAGGCGTTTTATTGCTAAATTCAACGCTGACAGTTCGAGCAAATGAGGCAGGTTCTCACCAGAAAAAAGGCTGGGAAAAATTCACAGATGCTGTCATTAAATCTATTTCTGATGAAAAAGAAAAAGTCGTTTTTATGCTCTGGGGAAAATATGCCCAAGATAAAGGTGCAATGATTGATGGAAAAAAGCATTTGATTTTGAAGGCAAAACATCCTTCGCCAATGGCTGCTAATTATGGAGGATGGTTTGGAACAAAGCATTTTTCACAAGCAAATACATATTTGAAAGACCAAGGTTTAGACGAAATTGTTTGGTGAGATTTTTGCGGCTACTACAAAAAATACGATTAAGAAAATCGTTTTATATTTTTATATTTCAAGATGAAAAAACTACTATTTTTATTTTTTAACTGTTTGATTTTGAGTTCATTAGCTCAGAATGTAAAGGTTTCTGGTACTGTCTTGAATGCAGATGGTGACACCTTACGTATGTATTATGACCCTTTGATGTTAGGTATAAAACCACAAATTTTAACTCAAATTATCGGTAATCAACCTTTTAGTTTCGACTTAGATATTGATGAAACCGCTCTATTGGATATTCGTTATAAAAAACAACAAATTATTGTTTATGCGAACAAAGGCGATAAAATAGAAATTTCTTTCGATGCAAAAGAACTTTCTAAATCTCTGATTTTCAAAGGTTCAGGTGTAGCTGAAAATACTTTTCTAAGTAAATTTTACAAAGAATTTTATCAGAATTTCAACACGCCTCAGATGTATGCTAAAATCCAAGATATTGGTGTTGATGTTTGGGAAATGAATCTTTTTGATGCTAAAAAAGCCCAGTCAAAATTTTATAAAGAATACCCAGAACTGACAAGTTTATCAGAGCCGTTCAAGAAGTATGTCGAAAACCAAATTCGCTGGAATTATTGGCATTATATCTTAGCATATCCTATAATCCGTGGGAATAATAATCCAAAACAAACGACCGTGATGTCATTGCCTTCTACTTTATTGGAAGGTTTGGACGAAAAGAAAATTCAAGATGAATCTGCAATGCTCTCTACATCTTATCGCAATTTTCTGATTCACTACGTTACTTATTTTAATTCAAAAGAAAAGCAATTTCAGAAGTACCAAGACATGGGCAAAAACATGGAAGACAAGCATATTTTTGCACGAGAACATCTACCGCTGAAAGCGTATCAATTCTTTTTGGCATATATTCTTACAGATAAATGTGCTGTAACTCCACCATCTGTGGTTAGAAATACTTTTTCTGCTTTGAGCATTACACCAAATTCAGAGAAATTTCAAGCCATAGCTAAGGAAAAATGTGGTGACATTATGGCAAAGAAAGATGAAGATTTTGCCAAGAAAAAAGAGGATTCTAAAAACTGGTTCAGAATGGTGACCATGAAAGGCGATACGGTTTCTATGGCAGATTTAAAAGGGAAAGTAGTTTATGTTGACTTTTGGGCTTCGTGGTGTGGTCCTTGCCGCCAGCAGTTTCCATATTCAAAAAAGTTGCATGAAATGTTAACCGAAAAACAAAAGAAAGATGTAGTATTTCTCTATATCTCAATTGATGATACAGCGGAGGCTTGGAAAAAAGCAGTTGAAGATTTAAAATTAGACAATGGAATGAACGGTTTTTCTGAAGGTGGCTGGAACTCAAAAGCAGCAAAATTCTTTAACCTGAGTGCGATTCCACGCTATTTACTTATCAATAAAAAAGGAACAATCATAGACAGCGACGCCAAACGCCCCAGTGACACCGCCATTATGATGGATATTACGAAGTTGTTAGAGGAAAAATAATTTGAAAATTAGTTAATTTGGAAATGTTAAAAAAACATCCAGAAACGAAAAACGAACTTTAAATTTCTTCTAACAACGTAGAGAATGAAGCGTATTTTCCTGCATATCGTTTATCAATAGTTGCCTGAAAATCGTCCCAATATTCATTTTCAAAAACTACGAAACCATCTGAGCTATCATAAGAAAATTGGATAGAATAAGTTACTCCACCATTGTCTAATTCTGTGAGAAGTTTTAGAATTTTGAATTCTTTTGGAAAACCAGATTGCATTACATTGGGTACAAACGTATTACGCATCCAATTGATGAAACCTTCAGAATATTGAGTTTCAATTATATAAGTTGTGTTGTGAATGAGCATTTATCGTTGATTTTAGTAATTTTTTTTAGAAATATTAAGAAAGCAAAAATCCATCCCTTTTCGGCGATGGATTTTTGCTTTCTATTGTTGAAACTTTATTAGCAGTTTATTAGTCTTTTGTCGAAAAGCGTACAACAAACATCCAACATCGAAAGAAGCTATTGATTTGCCTGTTTTCTTATCTCGTCAAATCTTGCACAATTAGTAACACAGTCACCATTGCTATTCAGAATAAATTTATTTGACGCCGCATCAACTAATTCAAATTGTTTTGTTGCTGGTAAAATATTGACTTCTTTGAAAGCACAAGGAGCGATTTTAGCATTAAAGCGATTAATTACACCTAATTTATCCACGCCTTTAGAAACAATCGAAAGCCCATTATTGAATGGACGAACTTCGTCATAATCAAATCCTACCTGAATTTTCCCTTTTTTGTCAATAAAGCCATATTTATTATTTTCAAATCTAACACCATAAAGACCTTCCGTTGGTAACATAATGTCTTTGTATGCAGGTTTTGCAATTACTTTCCCTGTTGTGTCAATTAAACCCCAACGACCGTCTTTCATAACTGGAATCATCAAGTTTGTATCGAACTTTTTGATATACTCATAAGATTGTTGAGTTATTCTCTTGAAAGTGTGTCTATCTACTAAATTATATTCTAATTTTTCATCATTTCCTTTTGGAACAAATGATTTAATGACAACAAAAGTTTGGTTCAAAATTGTGTCAGTAACTGCATATCTGATACCAATAGGAGCAGCCTCATTAGTTTTTCCAATAACCATATTACCAGTTTTGTCGAAGACCATGTCAACTTTACAAGTTCCAGATGGCTGACTACAATTTTTAATGGTTTCAGAAACAACGACCATTCCGTATTTTTTAAAGTTAGACACTTCATCGTACTGTAATGGAATTAACTCCGAGCCATCAAATTTAATATAGCCACATTTATTAACATTAGGAGCAACTTCCTTACATGCAGAAGCTAAACCATATTGATTAAAATTGCCTAAAGTTTTATAAATAGGCTCAATCACAACTTTTAGGTCTGTATTGATGTAACCAGAATTTTTACCATCACGAATAATTGCTAACCCGTATTTATTGAACTCAGAAATTGAGGTATAAACTTTACTGGTTCGTAAGTCCTTGAAATCAACCAATCGAACACCTGTTTCATCTTTAGCAAAACCTAAAGTAAGATTTGGTGCAATTGATGGGTCAACCGAAAAAGAATTAATGTATTCATAGTTTGGTTTAATTTTGATATTTCCATCTGTGTCCATCAAACCCACTTTTTTATTCTGCTCGATAATCATCCATTTAGCAGACTCTGCTGCTGGGTTTAAATTGTCATAGGCAACATCAATTTTCAATGTACCATCAATTTTAATCAAGCCGTATAATTTGCCATTTCTTACTTTATATAATTCTCCATTGAATGGCTCGATGCCATCAAAAAGGTCAGAAATTGGTTTTTTGCTAACATCAAAATTGTTATCAATCAATGCAACTTTACCATTTTTGAACTTGGCAATACTAATACCAAATTTCAATGAACGTGCTTCAATTACATTTTCAAGGGCTTCGCTTTCGTTACCATAGACATCTACATAGTACCAATCAAATTTCTTTACCAATGCTTTTCCATCATTGAATGGCTCAGCTTTATCGTATTGACAAGGAATTGATTCATCTCCACAAAGATTCAAAAAACCAAAAACCTGGTCTTTCTTGATTCTTGCAAAACCTTGATGATAATTTTCTACTAAACCGTAGCGAGGATTTCCTTTGAATGATTCCAATGGGAAACCAATTACTTCATCACCATCTAAATCACGAAGTTTGATGAATTGCCCGTCATTTTTGTTGTTGAAACACTGAGCTGACACAACCCCCGAAAGTCGGCGTTTAATCTCACTCTTTTGCTCAATTTGAAAAATATCTCTAATATTGTCCGTCTCAATCGTACGAACGTCATTCTTATATTTTTTGTCTAAACGAGCAATATACATTGCATACGTGTCTGTATTCAGATTTCTATCTTGCGAAGTAATATCTCTTTCATCGGCAAAGACATTATTGGGCTTACCTTTTTCGAGAACATCAAGGTTTTTTTTGAGTTGAACCATCGCAAATTTGCGAGCAGTTCCCACATTTTCCATGCGTTCGGTAGCTCTCATATCTCCGATAAAAACGCCAAGGGAATCCTTGCGTGCGGACGCCAGAGCGACATTTTGGGCTTTGATAGTTTGTGTTGAAGAAAATATCAGGGTTAGGAAAAATAGTTGTTTCATGTTAGGAATAATGTACTGTGATTTGTGTGTTTTGGCGAATAATTAACTAATAACGGAAATACTAAGTTAACATTAATTTTAGACAAAGAAAACTTACTTTTAGATTAAATTTTCAGACGTATATACCTTTTTTACGTATAGTTAAGACGGATATTTAAACGATAAGTAACTGAATATAAATGATTTATTGATTCAGAGCATTCCATAATATTTCTACTGGGTGTAACGCTATTCTATTTGTACCATCTTTGATTTGATGGCGACATGATGTGCCGGGAGCAGCAATAATGACATCTTCGGCTTGCTTTCTAATGGTAGGGAACAACACTAATTCGCCTATTTGCATAGAAACGGCATAATGTTCTTTTTCATAACCAAACGAACCTGCCATTCCACAACACCCCGATGGAATTAACTGAACTTCATAATTTTTGGGCAAAGACAGCATCTTTTTCGTCGCAACTAACGATGAAAGTGCCTTTTGGTGACAATGCCCATGTAATTTTATCAATCGTTTTTCTTGGGTAAAATCTTCGGAAGTAATGATTTTTTTGTCTATTTCCTGAGCAATAAACTCATCAATTAAATAAGTATTTTCTGCAACACGTTCTGCATCATCCAAAAGATAATTTGGCACTAATTCTAAGTATTCATCCCTTAATGTTAATATAGCAGAAGGCTCAATACCTATGATTGGAGTATTATCTTTTAAAGCCTCTGAAAGTAGTCTAACATTCTGAATAGCAATACGTTGTGCATCTCGGACAAGTCCTTTTGATAGGTACGTTCTGCCACTTTCGATATGTTCTGGAATGTGAACATCATACCCCAAAGCTGTCAGCAAAAGGATTGCTTTCTGTCCGATTTCTACATCATTATAATTGGTAAATTCATCACAAAATAGGTAAACTTTTCCTTTGGGTCTACGTTTTCCTAAATGAAGATACGAATGAGCTTTGCTCATCTTTTCACGCTTTGCTTGAATCTTTTTTCTATCATTATTCCATTTTCTGAGCGTAATTTTTCCCAGAGTAGGAATGGTTCTTTCCTGAGCAAAACCTAAGATTGACTTAATAATTTTTGAAGTAAAACTATTCTGTGCAAACCAGTTGTAAATCTTCGGAAAATTACTTGCTAATGCCTGAGATTTAGTAAAATTTCCAATCATTTTTGTGCGAAAAGGAACTCCATTGGCATCGTAATAATGTTGTAGAAACTCTGCTTTCATTTTGGCAACATCAACATTAGATGGACATTCTGTCTTGCAACCTTTACACGACAAACATAAATCCATTACTTCCTTAATTTCAGGTTGATTAAATGGATTTCCGTCCGTTGATTTTGTTAGAAATTGTCTCAGAACATTTGCTCTCGCACGGGTGGTGTCTTTTTCGAGACGGGTAGCCATGTAACTTGGACACATGGTTCCCCCTGTAATTTCGGTTTTTTTACAATCCCCCGAACCTGAACATTTTTCTGCCAATCTAAGAATGCCTTCTTGTTTTGAAAAATCAAAAATGGTATCAACAGGTTTTATTTTCTGACCAGCCTCATACCTCAAAAACTCATTCATGGGCGGTGTTCCCACTATTTTATTAGCATTGAAAACATTGTTTGGGTCAAAAATCTTTTTGACTTCTTCAAAAAGTTGATAGTTTTCCTTCCCGACCATGTACTCAATGAATTCACCTCTCAAACGCCCATCGCCATGTTCGCCGCTCAAAGAACCATTATACTTCTTTACCAATTCGGCAGTTTCTTTCAAGACAGTTCTGAAAAGATTTTTTCCTTCTACTGTCTTCAGATTAATCATGGGTTCTACGTGCAACTCGCCAGCACCTGCGTGTGCATAGAATGAAGCATTGAGATTATGTTTTTTCAGAAGTGTCTCTAAATCAGCAATATAGGCTGGCAAATCTTGTGGGTCAACTGCACAATCTTCAATTAAATTTACAGGCTGAATATCTCCTGGAAGGTTTCTGATGAGACCTAAACCAGCTTTTCTGACTTCCCAAACAGGTTTTGTCTGCTCATTTTTTATGACAGGAAAAGCATAACCGAGGTTTTTGCTTTTCAATTCAGCAATCATTTCATTGACTTTTTCTGTCAATAATTCCTCACTTTCTTCCATGAATTCAACCATCAAAATCGCTTTTGGGTCACCTTCAATAAAGAAGCGATTGGCATGGTAAAGAGAATGTCCTTTCGTAAAATCAAGAATATATTTATCAACCAACTCCGAAGCCATCGGGCTATATTTCAAAGCAATAATATTGGCATGGAGAGATTCATCAATAGAGTTACAATGAATACAAACCAAACCTGATTCTTTTGGTGGGAGAGGTAATAGATTGATTTTCAGTTCCGTAGCAAATGCCAAAGTGCCTTCTGAACCAGCTAATAAATTGCAAAAGTTGAAATTTTTGGTACTTGTTCCAGACAAAACATTATTGTCTAAAAGCATATCCAAAGCATAACCTGTATTTCTTCTTTTGATGGAATTTTTGGGGAATCCGAGCCTTATATCATCCTGAGTAAAAGGATTATTCAGCATTCTGAAGGTTTCTCTGTACAATTGCCCTTCCAAATTTTCTTGGCGAACTTTCGCATAAAAATCTTCATTAGAAATTGCTGAAAACTCTACCTCAGAAGCATCGCTTAATAATACTTTTGCCGAAATCAAATGGTCACGAGTACAGCCCCAAACGATTGAATGCAAACCACAAGAATTATTGCCAACCATTCCGCCAATCATGGCACGAGATGACGTTGAAGTTTCTGGACCAAACATTAACCCATGAGGTTTCAGCCAAGCATTCAAATCATCTCTGATTACGCCTGGTTGAACTCGAACCCAATTTTCCTCCACATTTACTTCCAAAATTTGATTGAGATGCTTAGAAATATCGACAATTATACCTTTCCCCACGACCTGACCAGCCAGCGAAGTCCCTGCTGCTCTGGGAATTAGCGTAACTTGAGTATTATTAGCCAGACGTATTAGGGCTTGTATATCTTCAGTATTTTTGGGTAAGGCAACGGCAAGTGGTTTTTCCTGATAGACAGATGCGTCTGTTGCGTAGAGAATTTTCTGTGCGTTATGAAGGGGAGAATCATCAAAAAATAATTCACCAGAGAATTGTTTGCTTAATTCAATAAAATCCGATTTCTTCAAGCGGTTCGACATGAAATATTTGTGGTTTTGGTTATTTGAACTTAAAAATACAAAATAGTGGTCATGACTAAAGATTTTTGTTCAAAAACCTTTGTGACTCTACCGTTTAACCTATTATAAAACCACTAAGAAATATCTTTGTTCAACATATAATTCTTTACAATATATTTACTAATCAATAATCATAGAATGAGGGTTTTGTAAAAGTATCAAGTATTTGTTTTTAGTTTCTGAATACCTGATACTTAGCACATATTACACATCCCCATTTTCAAATTTCCCAATTGTATTTATGAAATTTCTCAGACAAGTTCTTGAAAGTTTTCGCTTTGCTTGGCAAGCTCTTAGTTCAAATATACTAAGAACAACGCTTTCATTGTTAGGAGTAACCATCGGTATCTTCTCAATCATTGCAGTTTTGACAATGGTTGATTCAATGAGTTCAAGTATTACCACTCAATTAGAATCGTTTGGTAAAGGCGTTGTTTATGTAGGAAAATGGCCCTGGGAGTTTTCTAATAGTTATCCTTGGTGGAAATACATGAATCGCCCGAATACAAAATTCAGTGAATTTAAGTATTTGCAAGAAAACGTATCCAGTAAGCAAGCTATTGCCATTATTGATGGTCGTAATCGAGTGACTTTCAAAAACGGTAGTAATAGCATGGAGTCTGGGTTAACTGGTTGTAGTTTTGAATATGATAAAATTTCAGATATTACAATTGGTACAGGACGATACTTTCTTGAACGTGAGGCAGATAACGGAAATACTGTTATTTTGATTGGTAGTTCTGTTGCACAAAATCTTTTTCAAGAAGAAGACCCACTTGGACAAGATGTAAAAGTAAATGGAATTAAATTTAAAGTAATTGGAGTCCTGAAAAAGAAGGGTAAAGATTTATTGAATAGCCTCGGTGGAAATGACCCAGATGCTCAGGCTTATATACCATACAAGGCATTTGCTAATATTTTTCAAAAAGATGAACCTCAGCCAGATGTAGCAATGAAGGCATTAGATGGAGATGCTGGACAAATAGAATTAGAAGGCGAAGTTACAGGACTCATGCGTGGAGTTCGAGGATTGAAACCACGTGATGAACCTAATTTTTCTATCAACCGCTTGGATGGGGCTACGAAATTTTTTGAGGGTGTTTTCTTGGTCTTAACAATAGCTGGATGGGTTATTGGTAGTTTTTCAATTTTAGTAGGAGGATTTGGTATTGCCAACATTATGTTTGTTTCCGTGAAAGAAAGAACAAACATCATAGGGATTCAGAAATCTTTGGGAGCTCAAAATTATTTCATAATGTTCCAGTTTTTGTTTGAAGCCGTATTTTTGAGCTTGATTGGAGGGCTCTTCGGACTATTATTTGTCTATTTGATAACCTTTATAGAGCTTGAATCTTTTGATATAATCCTAACTACCAAAAATATCATTATTGGTTTAGGCGTATCCAGTACCATAGGAATTTTATCTGGAATTATCCCTGCATTTATGGCAGCCAGACTTGACCCAGTGATTGCAATTAGGTCGAAATAATTTCAAAGTTTAGTTGTTCAAAGTGAATGAGGTTAAAGTTTTGTGGAGGTTAAATTTCAACTTCTGTGCTTTAAACTCATTCACTTTTTTTGTTTTCCTGAAAATTTGATGTAGTTTCATTGTCAAAATATTTTAACCAAACAATTAATCATGGAAATTCAACAAACCGTAAATTCTGCTAAACAAGCGACTGGGCGTTTCTTCAAAAGACTTTTTCTGGGAATACTCATCTTATTATTATTAGCCTTTGCCATTACATATCTAAGCACACAATTTGCTTACTCTGAAGGAGATAGGGCAGGCGTGGTCTCCAAGTTATCTAAGAAAGGTTATGTAATAAAAACTTATGAAGGAGAATTGAATGTGGGGGCTCAGGGGCAAGTTGGCAATATGGTAAATAACACTTGGGCATTTACAGTGGCAGAGAATGACGAAAATATTGCCAAGCTCATCGAAGATGCAGTTACATCGGGTAAGCGTGTAAAATTGCACTATGAGCAACGTTACATGAAATTCTCTTGGATGGGTGACACAGAATATTTCGTCACGAAAGTAGAACCAGCACAATAATTTGAAAATTTGGTAATGTGTCAATTTGAAAATTAATAAACAGAATTTTCAAATTGACACATTACCAAATTTTCAAATTAGATTATCTTTCTGATTATAATATCAAAAACCTCGAATAGAATCAGGATAATTATAATCCATTCCAATCTTGTACTTTCTCTATTTTGTAGTAAATCCGTAAAAAGCATTAGGGTTTCTTGTACAATCTTCAACTTATAATCAATATCCTGATACCTCATTTTTAGGTCAAAGGTCTTTTTTAGTCCCTTATCAATCTTCTCTAAGTGTTCATTTTCCCATGCCTCATCTGGTGAATCAAAAATGTAAAGATTGTCGATAATACCGTTTTTCACATTAAGTGTTTTTCCGATAAATTTCAGTAAATCCTTCTGAGAACTCTGTAATTTTCCATTATGCTCCAATTCATCGGTCATTTTCTTAGTACTACTCAAAATCTTGTAAGTCATAGATTCATAATAATCTAATGCGACAGACTGTCCAATATTGAGCATGATAATCCTGATAGTATCATCAGTAAGTTCTGTAACAGTAATTGAATTGTATTTCAAAAGTACAGAAATGGATGGGTCGGTCTGGACATCAAAATCATCTTCAAATTTTTCTTCAATGTCATTCTCAGTATAGTTCTTTATAAATTTCAAGAATTCGCTTTTCTCCAAATCATTGAATCCGCCAAAAATTACAATTCCGTAGCTTAATAGATACAAATACTGAGATTCTTCTCTTTTATAGAAAAGCTCTGAGCTATTATTGATTAAAGGCTCATTCGTAAAATCCGTCTTGAATTTTTTGAGATTGATTACTTCAGCAATTTGGTAGGCTTCAATTTTCATAAATCTGGATGATGGTTCATCAGCAATTTACAAATAAAATTGGAGTTGTCTTGAAAGGACACGAGACAATTAAGAAAATATTGATTGATATAAAACAAAAAACTCTCAAAACGTCATGTTATGAGAGTTTTTTGTTTTGTGGACCAGCCTGGGCTCGAACCAGGGACCACCTGATTATGAGTCAGGTGCTCTAACCAACTGAGCTACAAGTCCTTATAGAAATCTTTATTTTCTATGTTACAAAGTTACGTTCTTGAATCTATTTTAGCAAAATAAGTTTTCAAAATATGCGTTAAACCTTGTAAATTATGTATTGTCAAAGAGGCAATATTTTAAATTTAAACAACAAAAGAATGAAAAAAGTAATCATTTCCGCTATTAGTACACTTTGTTTTATGTTTCTACTTGGAACAAATCTGACACAAGCCCAAGATTTAGCTGGTGACGAAAGAGGGCTTTCGACCGAGCAGAAAGTTCAAAAACAGACTAAAACATGGGTCAAAGCTCTGACTTTAAACACAGACCAAGAAGCTAAGATTTCGCCAATTTTATTAGAAAGAATCAAGATGAGGGAGTCGATTCGTAATTCTGATAATAAAAGACAAGCAATGAAAGATTTTAAGAATTTAGTAGAAAATCAGAATACTCAATTAAAAACGATTCTTTCAGCAGAACAATTTGCAAAATATGAGCAAATGCGTGATGATGCAGTTGATAAATTTAAAGGACGTAAGAAAAGGGGAGAACAATAATTGAATTTGAAGATTGCAACTCAAATAAAAAGGTCTCTCAGAATTCTGAGAGACCTTTTTATTTCTATTTATTTCCTAAATTAACATCGAACCTCG